>JBIODT010000188.1:0-3790 GCA_044445305.1 Legionellales bacterium
ATATTATAATGAATGGGTTACATGTTTTTTTTAAAATTTTTTTCTTTAAAAAAGTTAAAAAAATGCTAGAATAAGTTCACTTAATCTTCCCTTAATAAATGAATATCATTGAAACAATGTTTACAGTCTTTGCGATATTTGATATTATATGGTTCATGGTGTTCGGTTGGACCTGTAGCTGGGCATAATTTTGATTCATTAATTTGTACTAGGAGATTTAAATGAGTGCAGTAATGCAAGAAGTGATGCAAGGTAATGAAGCTTTATCGCATCAAGTAGTTAGTGCTGTTAAAACCTATTTAAGCAGTGTTAGTAATAAAGAAGCTAATTTGAACTTATATCAACTTATTGTTGAAGAAGTTGAAGCGCCATTATTTCGCACAGTTATGGAATTAACTCGTTATAACCAATCAAAAGCAGCTAGAGTTTTGGGCGTAAGTCGCGGTACTTTACGAACCAAGCTAAAACGCTATTTTGATGATGAGTTCATTGGTACACGTGATTTCTAATTAAAGTCCGTTGACAATTATTAAGGTCATTAAACCATATGTGTTTAATGACCTTAATGAGTTTTAATGCCCAATCAAATGACTTCACCCCTTAGCCATATCAGCAGAGCGAGGGATTCATACAAATAGCATTACATATCCCCTTTATACTTCTAAAGCACCTCTTACCAGTGATGCAGCTATACTGCGCAATGCTTCCAAAAGATCCCTCATAATTATTCTAGTAGGGAATGGAGCGGGCACAACGGACATTCAATTGAACGTCGGCTTTGCCGGCGACTGTACTAACGTCACCCTCAAAACTATGGTAATAGGCATTAGTACCTGACTCGGTAGAGCTCCAGTAATCACCGCCTGTAAGACTACTAAAACCAAATTGAAACAAATTAGTGTCAATGGTGTTCATTTGATCTATTGCTGGTAAATACCAAGTGGTTGCTTGGGCACCACCGGCCGTACTGTTATAACAATTGACAGCAGCACTCACACCAATATTGGCAGTTGTGGCAATCATGGCGGTATTGGTCATACCAGCAGTAAAACTGGTAGCTCCTGTTATTGCGTAAGGATAGCCCCACTGTGTTGGTGATGATGGCAAATTACTTGAATCAATCACACTTGCACTGCTTGCTGAATCAACAGAAAACACTAAATAATCGCTGATAGAAAACGCCATTGGCACTGTTGCTGAGGGGGTATTGTCACCGGTAATAATAATATTGCTTGCTAGATAAGGAGCTATGGAAGTAAAAACGAGTGTGCAGGTACCATTGTGCGGGGGAATTGCCGTGCAGTTAGAGTCATCCTGAGTCACAAGGGGCCAGTTATTAAGTACGGCATGTACATTGTCAGCATAAAAGGTACTTCCGGTGTTGGTTACTGTAAGTTGCAAATTACCAGCACCAACAGGTATCACGCCAGTTGCAGGAACTGATAAAGTCGTATTCCCCTGAGAGCAAGTCACGGTAATGTCAGTCACATTAGCATCACCCATTGTGCCTGAGCCATTAGTCACCATACAGGTTTGGTCTGCCGGTTGCGTTTGCACTGCAACAATATAAGGGCTGCCCGTAGCGATTGGCGATGAAAATGTAAAGTTACCATTGGCACTAATTGATTGCGCATCACTACTATTGTTTTGCAAGATTACTGTGCCGACAAGACCAGAGACTGTGCCACTAACAATGAATGCACTGGCATTATTTATGGAGATGCTTGCGGGAGTAGTGTCACTTACAGAAAACAAACAATATCCATTACTGGTTGGTATACAGTCCTTTAAGATATATCCTGGGGTATTAACCCTTATTCCTGCATATGAGTACACATGATTGGGTATTGTAGTGCTTATGCTTAAATTTAATGCGGAGGCCATGTAATTTTGACATGACAACGCCCCTTTACCATTAAGACACAACGTAATACTGAGATTGGCTGGTGTCCCTGTTGCCAAAATGTTATAAAATAATCCGCTGCCAGCAGTTATCGTTTGACTGATAAGCAGCGCGGATAATGCGTATAAAAAACTTGCAATTATTTTCATTGGTTGTCCTTGGGATTAATTGAGGCTAAACGACTACAACTCATACCGTTTGATTTACTTAATAGAAACCCAACAAACATAGCATGTTTACGTATCTTTGGTATGTTTTTTATCAAGACAGGCAGGGCAACCACATCTGTGTAAATTTAGATGCGGTTGCCCTGTCAAGACAGGCCTTCCGGTGGCGTATTGTTTTTTTATTCGAATTATCAGGGTGTTGATAGGTTGGGCTCATCTTTTTTGACTTTTTTATTGGGCGTCTCAACGATGGGGGAAAGAGGATCCGTCACCGCTTCGGAGGCAGATGAAAAAAAAGACGACTCATAAGATGACGCTTTTGCTTCGCCCTGTGGCAGTTGTTTTTTTGCCAACGTCTTTCGGATTTTATGTCCCCTATATCTACGCTGAATAGTGACGGCATCCGCATTCATTTTTTTTTCGCGCTGAGCCTGAACCAGCATACCATCGGGTAACCACGATAGATCGCATACCGCTCCAGCTTCACCTAGGCCTTTTTTGATAACATCTTGACCTGATGTGTGAAAAGCAAAACAATTGTTTGATAAAAATGCATCATTGAGATCATAATGTTGGAATGAATAGGGCTTTATCTCCTTCTCGATGACAGATGCTGATAAAGCCATGCGCCCAAATAAACCAAGCATTACTACCCCAGGACCACTCGTACGCGTCACTGATGTTTTGATAAGATCTTGGTGATACTCTGCTTCTAGCGTGAGGATTAAATCCTTATCCGACATCGCTAAATACTGACTTAATTTTTTATGTATCAAAGACCCCTGTCTTAGTGTAGTCAGCTGCAAACGAAGCATTTCTTTCGTTGTTATTGGATTGTTTGAAAAATAAATCGGTATGCTTCTTTCCAATATAGCCTTTCGGAGCGTTATAGGATTAGGGTTTATCAAACCCAAACCACCAGCAAGTTCTACATCGAGGTGCTTGTTTGAGACTGAAGTAAGTACCTGAGCGGCCACGTCAACACCCGCATTAGCATCGTGCAACTGACTATTAACATACATACGAACATCTCTAAAGAGCGTATCATGCAGCTCGGTGTATACCAATGGATTATGATATGCGTCATAAATTTTTCTCTGTATTTTTTGTATCGTTTGATGGGTAAGTAAATCATTCCCTGCCACAGCAATGGAATCATTATTTAACACTATGGTTTCTAAATCATTTTGAGGTAATCCTTGGATGGGAGTCTTTACACTGCCAATTTTAGTAATAATAGTTGCATCAACAACGATGATATCAGAAAGCTTCTGCGTATTGATTTTTACATCAAAATCAGAATAAATGCCTAGAGAATACACTGGTTTTAGCCATCGTAGCATGTCACTCGCAGCAGCAACATTACCACCTTGATTGAGAGCATTGATCTCTTGTTGGTATAATTCTGCTAAGTTGTGTTCATCTTGATCGCCCAAACAGTGTGGCAATACTTGCTCCTCAATGGGGACAGGATTAATTTTATGTTTTTTACAAAATGACTCCAATTCAACTAAAGCCAGCGGTGAAAGCAATTGTTTTGCATAAACGAGATGAATGACATCACCAGGATTTGTAGTTCTCATTTGAACCAAACGTAACTGATTCTCTTGATTGAGGAAAATATCTTGGTTTTGACTTAACCAAATTTTAACATGTCGATGAGGATCTAAGTCATAAGGCATTATTATCTCAATAAATATTGAACTTGTTATTTAAATAT
>JBIODT010000189.1:0-3774 GCA_044445305.1 Legionellales bacterium
AATTTATTCTCTAAGCTACCATAAAAACAACAAACTTAAATTAACCAGCTTATCAACTGAATCTAAAATAGAACTCTTAAAAAAACAAATACACCACAGCCCCTATATCAGCCCCTCCATGCAAAAAACATGGGATAAAAAATGTCATACTATCGCGCAACAAATTGAAATGGTTAATTTATTATGCCCAAGATGGGATTTTTCAATGCGAGAACTTGGACATTTACTCAGTGGTGTTTTTCATACCATAGAAGAGGATGTATTACAAAGAGGAGTAGAATGTGCGACAAACTAAGGGGCTTTTTTGGCTGTCATCTTATCCAAAATCAGGCAATACTTGGTTCCGAGTCTTTCTGGCCAATGTACTCCATGCTGCCAACAAAACAATTGCCCTAAATGACGTCGATCAGCTGATAAATGACAGAATCGTAACCGACAGAGCCTTCATGGACAAAGTTTGTGGATTCAATACTGCATTGCTTAACGATAATGAGCTGGATACATTAAACCCTAGTATTTATAAATGGGTGGGGATGGCTCAGCAAGAAATCAGCTACCACAAAACACATAAAGCATATACTTATGTTAACGTGAATGAACCATTAATTCCGAATCAAGGTTGTCTTGGTAGCATTTACTTTGTTCGCAATCCTTTGGATGTAGCAATCTCACTCGCAAATCATTTTTCTTTCAGCATCAATGAAGCCATTGAGATGCTGGGTAATAAAACCTACTCGCTGACGCATTTTCCCTTGCGTCAAACACTGTTGTCATGGTCCATGCACGTTAACAGTTGGGTCAACGCTGAATCTATTAATTTATTAGTTCTACGCTATGAAGACATGCACTTGGATCCGCTCATTACGTTTACTAAAGCTGCACAATTTTTACAACTGGACACCACGCCTGAGATGATAAACCAAGCAATATCACTGGCACAATTTGATAAATTACAACAATATGAAGCTACGATTGGTTTTATGGACAAACCACCGAAACTGAAGCATTTTTTTAGAAAAGGCACTGTTGGTGATTGGCAAAACACACTTACAGAGTCTCAAGTTCAACAAATCATTCACGAGCATGGCGATACCATGCAAGCATTTGGCTATGTAGATGCCAATCATCAACCCATCACCTAGAGGCCTTACCGTGACACATTCTCAAGTGATAGATACAAACCAGCAAATTATTATTATTGGTGCAGGCATTAGTGGACTTGCGTTAGCCATTTTGCTCAGCAGAAATGGTCATACCGTTTCTGTCTACGAAAAACGAGCTTACTTTGCTAAAGAAATCGATGGCCGTTCTATAAACTTCACTATTTCAGGACGTGGGTTAAACGTCTTGGACAAGCTCGGCTTAAAAAATAAAGTGGTAGCTCATTCTGTTGCGCTACAAGGCCGCGAAGTTCATTTAAAACAATCAAAAACAATCCATTATAAATATGGCACTCAGAAAGAAAACTTATTACATGCCATCAGGCGATCAGCATTGATAGATATTTTACTCAATGAAGTAGCATTAGAAACCAACATTAAGATTCATTATGGTTGTGAGCTAACCCATATTGATAAAGCCACCTTGAAATGTGATTTTTTTGATCAAAAAACGCAAAGCACCCTTGCAGACCATGCGTCCTGTGTTATTGGCGCAGACGGCGTTTTTTCCGCTGTCAGAGGTCTGATGATGAAAGAACAAATTACAAGTTACCAACAAAAAGTATTTGATTGGGGTTATAAAGAATTTAACCTGAATGAACATGATGGCAAAACACTGCAACTAGATGCCAACAAATTACACATGTGGCCAAATGCAAATGCCCTCTTGGTTGCCATTCCCAATACAGATAAATCCTTTTCAGTTATTTTAACCGCCCCTTTGTCTGATGCCTGCGGCAACCGAACTGATTTTAATCAATTAATTAAAGACGAATACGCGGATCTCGTGAGTCATGCTCCAGGGCTATTAGACAAACAAGATTCAAGACTGTCTAGCTATTTAGTCAGCGTGAAAATAGACCGATGGCATTTGGATGATAAAATAGTGTTGCTTGGTGATGCTTGCCATGCAACCTATCCTTTTTACGGTCAAGGAATGAATTCCTCATTAGAAGATGCTCTGATTTTAAGCGACCACATCCATCACACATCCCTTTCAAGAAAAGAAGCTTTTATCCGTTATGAAAAAACCAGAAAAACGGATACCAATGCCTTACACCAACTGTCCGAAGCACACCTGCACCGAATGACCAAGGCCATGATCTCTCCATTTTGGCAAGCAAAAGACACCCTTGACTACTACCTGGCAAAGGTATTTTCTAAACAATGGTTCTACGAATATGAGGCCGTTGCTCATTCTAATATCAGCTATCTTGATGTACTTAATATGGTAAAAAAACAAAACAAACGCAAACTGTTCAGTGGTTTTTTTATCATTGCTTATTTGCTGGGCATTAGAACTTGGAGTTTGAACAAAATAAATAAGATCGTGAATTAATAGATATACTGCGCGCGCAGTATATAATCACCGTTTGTTATTAATTGGAATCTACACATGTTACATGTTGCGCTCTACCAACCTGAAATTCCACCCAATACAGGCAATATTATTCGACTTTGTGCCAATAGTGGTGCGCAATTGCATTTAATTCACCCCTTGGGTTTCTCATTGGATGACAAACGAATGCAGCGAGCCGGACTTGACTATCATGAATGGGCATCTATTCTGCACTATGATGATTGGCAATCATTTGCTGAAAAAAATACCGAACGAAGAATTTTTTGCTGTACGACTAAAAGCAAACAAAACTACAGCGATGCCGTTTATCATCAAGACGATATCATGCTATTTGGGCCTGAAACACGAGGACTGCCCGAAACCATTTTATCAAACCATCCGACAATCCGTATTCCAATGTTGGAAACGAGTCGCAGTCTTAATTTATCCAATGCAGTCGCCATTATTTTGTTTGAAGCATGGCGACAACTGGAGTTTGTTGGCTGTCAATAACAGGCCATGATGGTTATTTTTGAATCACCTCGTGGCTGATGACGTTTCTACTTTTATAAAAAGAGGTTTATCCTCCATGCATACGAAGAACGAGGAGCTTATACCAAGCATTAGCCCGCCCTATTGGTAGAAAGAGCCTATGGTTTTCGGTTATGAGCTTCGACCCAAAGATTAAAAGTATCAAGAAATCCTTGTAAATACTTGGTTGTACCCTCATTGCTAATATGATGATGTTCATCAATCAGCTCGTTGTTATAAACGAGATATACTTCAGGTTGTCCCATGACTATCGCATCTATTGCAACTAAAATACTCCGCAGATGGGATTGAGCAACAGCAGTACCAATTACTCCCGGACTTGTGCCAATAATGGCAGTGGCTTTCTTAGCCCAACAATTTGTACCATACGGACGGGTTCCCCAATCAATAATATTTTTTAATACCCCAGGGATTGAGCGATTGTATTCTGGCGTGACAAAAAGCACACCATCTGCGCTTGAAATTGCATTTTTTAAACTGACTACCGCAGCAGGCAGATTGCTTTCATTGTCTTGGTTATAGAGAGGAATCTCGTTTATATCAATAATATTCAATTTTAAATTAGGATGATTAAGCCTCTCTAAGGCATGTACAAGCTTTTTATTAAATGACTCTTTTCGCAAACTCCCAACAATTACTGCGATGTTAAACATACAAGTTCCTTTTTAATTATTATTATACTGCACCTGATTTGGTATATACCTTCCACGGATGGGTTTTCAG
>JBIODT010000190.1:0-3771 GCA_044445305.1 Legionellales bacterium
CTGGTAGGGCGGGGATTTAGTAATATCACGGTACTTGCAGACCAATTTGATAATTTAACCTCGCATAATGCTGGAGGCCTATTCTCCCCATCATTTAAGGTTCCTGATCCTCAGCTTATTGAGGATCTTGGCATTGAATCCTATATATTCTATGCATGCATCGCCAAGAAAGAACATCCGCATTTAACAGGCGCACGAATTATTAGTGCTTATTTCCCGACCCGCGAAGATTCTGACTTGGAGCCTTTTGTAGGCAAAGTAATGGCGCCAGGGCATGAAGTTATTTTAGACTTTGGCAATGGAACCCAAAAGCCTATGATTGCGTATGATGATGGCATTTTTATTGATGTAGGCTGCCTCATGCGTGAGATGAGGGCCTTCTTGAACGCCAGCAATGTTAAGTTTGAGCAACGCCATATTAGTTCATTTAATGAGATTACCGCCAATATCATAGTAAATTGCACAGGGCTTGGCGCTCAAGATCTCATGGATGGCGAACGATTAATGCCGGTTCAGGGACACCTCATCATGCTCAAGCACCAAAATCCAGAAGAATTAAATTATATGATTTGCGCATCGCTAGGGCAGGACACTACGGCCGATGGCTTTAAGATGAGTCGCTATTTTTATTTTATTCCAAAAACCATACCGAATGCCGTACCACATGAAGTTGGTGTTATTGGCGGAACTTTTATCAAAGGTGCCGGCCACCAGACCCCTCATGACGAAGAATTTGAACAGGTGATTGCTCAGGCGAAAGCCTTTTTTGGGATCAATGATTAGGCATCATGAATGACCAAACAAATAGTTTTTATCATGTGTTTGTTTCTTGCTCAGACGAGCAGCGCGCAGGCCAAACAATATACTCAATGTAATTTAGTGATTGCCTTAGACCCTATGAATACTGAGCGTTTTGTCGACGGGGAAGCTGCAGTTGCTATGACTTTGCGCCACCACATGCACGCGAACGATACCTGTATTATTACGACTAATTGGGCATTGCAACGTATTGACTTACATTCTCCCAAAATAGCAGCTGCTTTTACCCGTTATCAAGAGGGCGTATTAGTACTTTTAATCCCCAAAAAACTAGCTCATATCTATGGCCCAGAGAATGGTATTAACCCTAGCCAATTTTGGCCTTTTTATACCAATTTCCCAAACCCTGATACAGAACGATCTTTATACCCAGTTGAAGTCATGGTCTCCTCCCTGCTTTGTTTACGATTATTACGGAAAACATTTAAAAAATGTGCTCATGTAACCTGGAATGTATTGGTCATGGGACATGGTTTGCCATACGGCCAAACCGCTGGCTTTACTGAAGGATATTTTAAAGGTCTAGTATCATTTTTTAAAAATGAATTACATACGCGGACTTTTTTCTATGATTCCTGCTATGCAGGAGGCAAAATGCTCGAATATATGGGCATTGATAAAGAGCAATTTCCCTTTTTATTGGTATGCCCATGCACCGGTGAAAATAGTTCTTTTTCATTCGAAGACAGCTATGTATCGATGTCCAAAATTTCTCAGCTAAATAATATTAATGATATTAATGAGATTACCGCCCTTCTCGCATCTTGCATCCATCCCATGAATGCACCACAAATCCGTTTGCCGCACGGCACACAATTTTATACGCCGAATTTACAGGGGGTAAAAATGCAAGCTATCAAGGGTACTAATTCAACATGCGAAGTAGTAAAGGGTGGCATCTTTTACGTTGATCAAAATACAACGATCTTCCAATTAAAAAATCTACAGTTTACCGATTTATTACTGAAAGCCGCGATCATCAAAAACAGTTTACTTCTCGAAAAAGGAAATCATATAACATCGACTTTAAAAGGTGATAGTTGGCATTACCTAGAGAAAATTGAAGCTCCAATGCTTAGCAAAGAAGAAGTTTTTGATGCCTTTTGCGAATTTGCCCTTCATCATACCCATGCCCAGAAAATATTTTTGCTTAATAAAGTCCTTTGCAAGGGAATGGTCTTGAAAAATGTTGTCATTGCATTGAACTCTATCACCCCCTCCTCGCCAACTACGCTACAGTATGAAATTTTTTATATGATTGGAGATTCCGGATTTCGCATAGCACAGCCATATCCTATTGGGGCCAAAAACGATCGTAAAGAATGCCGCGCATCACCAAAACTCATTTTAAAATACAATGCGTTATTTAAAATGATAAAAGAGCGAATAGAGTTAGGGAAACAGCCAATTCGCGTTTTTTATAATAAATATGTGCGCCTCGGTATATTTTGGGAGCGGGGATTAGAAATGGCTCTACTTATGGCTATAGCAATACCGGCTAAGGCGAAAGCATTTAAATGTGCCTGCATGGCTATGGGTACTGGCGCTTTATTATGGTGGTATAAAAATGAGATTATCACGCATCTACGGTTCCTTGATCTTCAGGATGATGATGTTATGAGTAGATACGCTCGGAGATTGTTGGCATTGTAGTCCACCCTTGATATTCTTTTGCTTCATAAAATTTACCTCCTAAAGGAACCTCATGCAACTCGTTAAAGACAAAATAACATTGGCAGAGCTCAGGCAAATGTCTGAAAAAATGTCGGGCAACCTTGTTAAAGCAGTTGTTGATATTGAACAAGAAATTATGGCTGTAGATGCCCCTATGCATTTCGACCAAGAGCAGTTTCTCTTAGAAGAAGGCTCAAAACAGGACAACCTTTGGGGCATCAATTTTCACCCAAACGAGGTTGGCTCTGACGACTTCATTGAATTTGATTCGATGATAAATTTACGACCATCGCGTGGCAATAGAACACGCAGCGTCGACAATCCAGAAATACAGAAAAAAATTCGTGCCCTTGTAAGAAAATTGGTGGTGCTATGATGCATCAAGGGATCACGTCTGAATATTGGTCTAAATTTACCTTAATGGAACAACTGGCAAATATCGGAATGGATGTTAGCCGTACAATCCGTTGGAAAAACAAAGGGAAGCATGATGACAGTCAGGCTGCCTTCGCCCGGGCCATGGAGCTTTTGAACCTTTCGATCGCCGACCCCAAGAATCAAAATCACCGATTAAAGGAGTTGCTCATAGTCCGTGAGGCACTCATGGATTATTTTATGGGTAACAACGAATACAAAAGCACCGATGAAGCATGGGAAAACTATTTTATCTATTTTAACTGGATAGCTGCAACGGAGCGGGGGCGTTAACATGAAAAAAACACAATCAGTTTTGCTATCAGCACTCGTATCAATCGGTATATTTAGCCAAACATTGCATAGCGAAAGTCTACCTAAAGGGACAAACGTGAAAGAAGCCTTACCACCATTATCTTCTGCTGCAAAAGCGCTCAAGCTTGGTACGTATGAACATTACTCTGGCAAGCAATATAAGGTGATTGCTGTCGCGCGGCATAGCGAGTCACTGGAAGAGCATGTTGTCTATCAAGCGCTGTATGGCGATAATGATTTTTGGGTCAGGCCATTGGGCATGTTCGTCGAGCAAGTTGATATACATGGCAAGCAAACACCACGATTCAAATACATCGGATAACATTCTCCCCGCCTACGGTAACCTTTGCAGCATTTTTTATGATGCTACGAAGGGCTTTGCACCCGAGCCTGAGGTTAATTTTTATGCCTCATTCATCAAAGCCAAGACTGATCGCGTGCTCGAGGCAATGTGCGGTTCGGGCAGATTGCTGATCCCGCTCATGCAACGCGGCTACACCGTTGATGGCGTAGATAATTCTAAAAGCATGCTCGCTAGCTGCCGCAAGC
>JBIODT010000191.1:0-3718 GCA_044445305.1 Legionellales bacterium
CCCTACATCCACTCAACTTGAATCCCTTGTTGAAATATATAGAATGATGCGTCCGGGTGAGCCTCCTACTAAAGAAGCTGCTGAGGCACTATTTAGAAATTTATTTTTTGTAGAAGAACGATACGATTTGTCTGCAGTTGGCAGAATGAAATTTAACCGCCGTGTAGGCAGAAAAGATGACGAAGGTTCTGGTACCTTAACCAAAGACGATATATTAGAAGTTATAAAAACGCTTATCGATATTCGAAATGGTATAGGAATGGTTGATGATATCGATCATTTAGGCAACCGAAGAGTTCGTAGCGTTGGTGAAATGGCTGAAAATCAATTCAGAGTTGGATTGGTACGGGTGGAACGCGCTGTTAAAGAACGTCTGAGCTTAGTAGAATCAGAAAATTTAATGCCACAAGATTTAATAAATGCTAAACCAGTTTCAGCTGCAGTAAAAGAATTCTTTGGTTCAAGTCAATTGTCACAATTTATGGATCAAGTTAACCCCTTATCTGGCGTAACTCACAAGCGTAGAGTATCTGCACTAGGCCCAGGTGGTTTGACAAGAGAACGCGCTGGATTTGAAGTTCGTGACGTTCATACTACCCACTATGGTAGAGTGTGCCCAATTGAAACACCAGAAGGTCCAAACATTGGACTAATCAATTCATTATCAGTCTATGCTAGAACAAACGATTATGGATTTATCGAAACACCATGCCGTAAAGTAATTAACGGCCGTGTTACTGATGACATAGAATACTTATCTGCAATTGAGGAAGTGGATCAATACATTGCACAATCAAGCGTTGCATTAGATTCCAATGGTACTATTTTAGCTGATTTGGTTCCTTGTAGGCATCAAAACGAGTTCTCATTGACCACACCAGATAAAATTAACTTTATGGATGTGTCTCCAAAGCAAATTGTTTCTGTAGCGGCTTCGTTGATTCCCTTTCTTGAGCATGATGATGCTAACAGAGCATTGATGGGCTCAAACATGCAACGTCAAGCGGTACCTACTTTGCGTTCTGAAAAGCCTTTGGTAGGAACAGGAATGGAGCGTATTGTTGCTTCTGACTCTGGTGTATCCGTTGTTGCAAAACGAGGAGGGATAATCGACCTAGTGGATGCCTCACGTATAGTCGTCAGAGTTAATGATGATGAAACTACCGCTGGCGAAACCGGTGTTGATATTTATAACCTCACTAAGTATTTCCGTTCAAATCAAGATACATGTATTAATCAAAGACCAATAGTATCAACAGGTGATTATATACAGCGTGGTGATGTATTAGCGGATGGCCCATGTACTGATATGGGTGAGCTTGCCTTAGGCCAAAATTTGTTAGTAGCCTTTATGCCTTGGAATGGGTATAACTTTGAGGATTCTATTCTTATATCCGAGCGGATTGTACAAGAAGATAGATTCACTACTATTCATATTGAGGAATTAACCTGTATAGCTAGAGATACAAAATTAGGGACAGAAGAAATTACCTCTGATATTCCTAATGTTGGAGAGTCCGCTTTATCTAATTTAGATGAATCCGGTGTTGTTTACATTGGTGCAGAGGTAAACGCAGGTGACATCCTGGTAGGAAAGGTTACTCCAAAGGGTGAAACACAACTAACTCCAGAAGAAAAATTATTAAGAGCAATTTTCGGTGAAAAAGCCTCCGATGTTAAAGACTCTTCCCTTCGTGTGCCATCCGGAATGAATGGAACTGTAATAGATGTTCAAGTATTTACACGTGATGGATTAGATAAAGACGCGCGTGCTAAAAGTATTGAAGAAGAACATCTTGCCCGCGTTCGAAAGGATTTGATTGATGAGCGCCGTATTCGCGATGAAGATATTTATCATCGTGTATCTACTTTATTATTAGATAAAGTAGCAACCGGTGGACCTAATAATCTCAAACCAGGAAGTACTATCACTCAAGAGTACCTACAAAAAGTAGATAGAGAAAAATGGTTTGATATTCGAATAGAAAACGACACAATTAGCCAACAGCTAGAACAGTTATCTAAACAATTAGAGCAACTCATTAAAGAAATGGAAAAACGCTTTAACGACAGCCGTAAAAAAATAATTCAAGGGGATGATTTAGCTCCTGGAGTATTAAAAATTGTCAAAGTATACATGGCTGTGAAACGTAGAATACAGCCTGGCGATAAGATGGCCGGTCGACATGGTAACAAGGGTGTTATTTCAATAGTTGTACCTGTTGAAGATATGCCACATATGGAGGATGGAACGTCAGTAGACATCGTTCTTAATCCCTTAGGCGTACCATCACGAATGAATATAGGACAAGTATTAGAAACACATCTTGGTCTAGCTGCTAAAGGTTTAGGTCAAAAAGTCGCCCAAATGCTTGATAGTAAAAAGTCAGCTGCTGATTTGAAATCTTTTTTACATAAAATTTATAATCACGATGACATTAAGCGAGTAAATCTTGATTGCCTTAATGATACTGAATTATTCCGTTTAGCTGAGAATTTGAGGTCTGGTGTCCCAATGGCAACCCCAGTGTTTGATGGTGCATCTGAAGCTGAAATTAAGAGCATGCTTCAATTAGCAGACATGCCTGCTGATGGTAAAACAACATTAGTTGATGGAAGAACAGGGAATAAATTTGATAACCCAGTTACCGTAGGATACATGTACATGCTTAAGTTGAACCATTTGGTTGACGATAAAATGCATGCACGTTCTACAGGGTCATACAGTCTTGTAACGCAACAACCACTCGGTGGAAAGGCGCAGTTTGGTGGTCAGCGATTTGGTGAGATGGAAGTATGGGCACTAGAAGCCTATGGTGCAGCGTATACTTTACAAGAAATGCTGACTGTGAAATCAGATGACGTTGCCGGTAGAACAAAGATCTACAAAAATATAGTCGATGGAGACCATCGTATGGACCCAGGAATGCCTGAATCTTTCAATGTATTATTGAAAGAAATTAGAGCACTGGGAATTGATATCGAATTAGATCACGATTAATTGTTCAGCGACACATACTGACTAACCAATTTTTGGAGGCATTGACTTGGCTACCTTACATAACGACCCAATGAGAAAAGCACCTGTAATGAGCGACCTTTTAGGTATTCTTAGGCAACAGGGGCAAACCGAAGAATTTAATGCTATTAAGATTGCACTGGCATCGCCTGAACTTATCCGTTCATGGTCTTACGGTGAAGTTAAAAAACCCGAAACAATAAACTACCGTACTTTTAAGCCAGAACGAGACGGTTTATTTTGCGCAAAAACATTCGGACCTGTAAAAGATTATGAATGCCTTTGTGGTAAATACAAACGATTGAAACATCGTGGAGTTATCTGCGAAAAATGTGGTGTTGAATTAGCCTTAGCTAAAGTACGACGCGAACGGATGGGGCACATTGAGCTTGCAAGTCCTGTTGCACATATTTGGTTTTTAAAATCACTGCCGTCTAGGATAGGTTTACTACTAGATATGACTTTGAGAGATATTGAACGTGTTTTATATTTCGAAGCTTTTGTAGTCGTTGATCCTGGTATGACTGAACTTGAACGCGGTCAATTGCTAAACGACGAAGTCTATCTTGATGCTATGGAACAATACGGTGATGAATTTGATGCACGTATGGGTGCTGAAGCCATACGCGATCTTTTACGCCAAATTGATTTAGATGATGAAATTAAAAATTTACGTGAAGAATTACCAACTACAAATTC
>JBIODT010000192.1:0-3674 GCA_044445305.1 Legionellales bacterium
ATTGCTTCGTAGCCTCGCAATGACGCACTGTTTGAGTACTGTGTGTGTGATTTTATAACTATTTTTCATGAGATAATTCGTGGGTAACGATATGGATACAGCGCAGCGTCATCAAGGTTTTAATCATTTGACGTGGTCTAATGGATCTGACCACCTACTTTTCTCTTTTTTGATAAACAAGGGGCTCAGATAAAAACACGTGTAGATGGTGAAGAAAATGCCCAAGAATTTTCAAAAATACTGCAACAAGTGTTATCCGACTTGAGGCCTTCTTCAGCACAAGAGCATTAATTCTTATGAACCAGCAGAAAATTAAAAAAATATTGCCTGTGGTTTTATGGGCATTGATGACCGTGCTAGGTGTTTGCAGTTGTAAAGCTGTAGATGTTTTAAATTTAACAATCCCACGCAAAGGCTATTCTGTTTTTTATGACATTGCCTATGGTACTCAGTCGAGACAGAATCTGGATGTTTATGTGCCGGATAAATTAGATGCATCTCACAGTACCATCGTTTTTTTCTATGGTGGCAGTTGGCAATTCGGTAATAAAAATATGTATCGCTTTATTGGACAAGCCTTTGCCAGCAAAGGTTTTATTAGTGTCATAGTCAATTATCGTCTTTATCCTGAGGTTTATTTTCCAGCGTTTGTAGAGGATGGGGCAAAAGCCTTAAAATGGGTACATAAGAACATTCAAAACTACGGTGGGGATTCAAACCATGTTTTTTTAGCGGGTCATTCTGCTGGCGCGCATATTGCTGCTCTATTGGTAACCGATAAGCATTATCTGCAAGCGCAAGGAGGGGATTCATCTTGGGTAAAGGGCATGATTGGTATTGCTGGCCCCTATGATTTTTTACCTTTTACAGATCCCAAAGTAAAAGCGCTTTTTAGCAAAGTAAGTGATGAACAAACCCAGCCGATTAACTATATAGAAAGAGGATTACCGCCATTTTTACTGGTCACTGGTGCCATGGACACGGGCGTATTTCCAAAAAACACGATTAACTTTGCTAACCAACTACGTCATTTTAAAGTACCAGTTATGGAAATTATATATCCTAAAATAGGCCATATAGGTATTATTCTCTCATTGGCTGCAGGTTTTCGTTATAAAGTACCACTTTTAGAGGATATTACGCATTTTATTGAATCGGTAAATAATGCAAAGTAACTTGCCTGCTACAGCAAGCATTGTAGTATTAAGTTGTGGCAGACCAGTTATTAGTTCGTCACACTGCTGTAAAAACCATTTGATTATGACTCAGTAAAAGTCATATAATGCATTTATTTGCCGTAGTGGTAATTGTTTTTTGGGGATGTGTCTCATGATTGGTAAATTAGAACAGAATCAACCAAGTAATAAGAAAATATTGGCTTCTTTTCTTTATCTTTTTGTAATGGATCTTGTGCGCGTGCCTTTTCATACTTTTAAAAAATACAATCAATTTGAACCTGGTTTTGCACTGCCCATGCTAAAGGCATATATCGCAGCATTTCAAATGAAATCCGATGGCAAAATATCACATGAATTGATAAAAACAATACATAAAACAGCAATGACTCATTTAAATGGGGATGAAAACGGAAAGAGTGATTACCGAATGGACTGGGGAACATTTGGGGTTTTTTTATACAAGAGTGGTGAACGCAATGTTCCAACTTATAGTGCAACACGAGATGGAGTATATCAGTTTGTTTCACAATGGATAGCCAATCCTAAAACTGCCACACATTTTATTGCTGTGAATAATCAGAAGGTAGAATCCTTAGTTGTATATGCTGTTACATCAGAGAATGAATTAACTTTATTTAGCAGTATTATTGCGGACAAAAAAACAAAAGTACCATTTAGAGAAGAAAAGCATCTACCAATTCTTCTTGATGCAATGGAAAAAGATGGCTTGGCTTGCGAAGTTACTACGTTAGAAAATGTGGAGAAACATCTGTTACCATCTACAACACAAAAAATGATGCAAACTATCATTGATGATTACGAGCATGAGGTGACTGCAGCAAAAAACAATGACTCTAAAATTAGAGTTATTTGCAAGTATGTGCAAAGAATTAATCAGTTGCATCCTTTTATGGATGGCAACATTCGAACTTGCTATGTCTTATTAAATAAATTATTAAATGACTTTAATCTGCCTCTTTCGTTGCTCATTAACCCTAATCGATTAGATTGTTGTTCTATTGATGAAATAGTATCAATGGTGAAGGAAGGACAAGCAATTTATGAATCACTTCTCGTGCATCAAGATCCCAATCAGTTTGTAATTCATACCAAGGATGAGATTATTCCACAATTAAAATCTTTTTCTTGTCCTGGAGTGTCTTTAGACAATCAAAAAATATATGAAGATTTTGTTCAATTTGTTCTTAATACAAAAACTTCTGGAGTTAGAGATTCGGCTCAATTGCAATGTCCTGTTGTTATTCATTCAAATAGCAATCCTTATGCATTTGTATTGCATGATAAGATTGAAGAACTTACGACAGATCAAGTGCTACTGAAGACAATTAAGGACGGGGCATATGGGCTGGCTCTTCGTCGTGCTTGTGCTTTCAATGCCCCATGTTTGGTTAAAATCATTATTCAATTTAAAGAGGAATTAGAGTTAGATATAAACCAACAATCCACTAATGGTAACACAGCACTGGACTGGTTTGATTTGAAAACTGTAGACTCAATAGAAAAGAGTGAGGTCAGAACTTTGCTTGTTAATTTTGGTGCGGTAAATAATACCGTATTTAAAAATCCAGCATTAATGACTTCACCAAAAGCAGAGAGCTCGGCCCTTACGTGCTAAAAGCCGTAGATTGTGACCGTGTGCAACGATTACTTGGGTATATACCATTCGTGAAAGGTATAGTAAAATTTGGCCTGTTAGCCGCACATGACCTTGGACCCATTCAATGGAAATTAAAGTAAATTTTCTGGACAATTTAAGACTTGAAGCCACATTCGATGACTTTACCGTCACCGCCGATCAACCTATTCGCTATAAAGGTGATGGCTCTGCTCCGAGTCCTTTTGATTATTTCTTAGCCTCATCAGCCCTTTGCGCTGCTTACTTTCTCAAGGTGTATTGTAAGGCCCGTGATATCTCTACTGAAAACATCCGCTTATCGCAAAACAATATGGTCGATCCAGAAGATCGCTATAACCAGATCTTCCAAATTCAGGTCGAGCTGCCCGATGATATTTCAGCCAAAGACAGAGAAGGCATTTTGCGCTCTATTGACCGCTGCACAGTAAAAAAAGTGGTGCAAACTGGTCCGGAATTTAAAATCGAAACTGTTGAAAACCTAAGCGCTGATGCCAACGCCATGTTGATGGGTCAGTTAAAAGGTGATGTAAGCACTTTTATTCTTGGTAAAGACTTGCCCCTTGAGCAAACCATAAAAAACATGACTGCCATGTTGGCTGACCTTGGCATGAAGATAGAAATATCCTCATGGCGCAACATAGTGCCTAACGTATGGTCTTTACATCTTCGTGATGCCGCCTCGCCTATGTGCTTCACTAACGGCAAAGGCGCCACCAAAGAAAGCGCACTGTGCTCGGCACTAGGCGAGTTTATTGAGCGCCTGAATAATAACTTTTTCTATAACGATCAATTCTTTGGCGTAGAAATCGCCAACAGCGAGTTTGTTCATTATCCCAATG
>JBIODT010000193.1:0-3667 GCA_044445305.1 Legionellales bacterium
CTAATAACGTAATCAAATTTGCGGGAAACATTAGCAGGCAAATCTTTGAAGACAGCAGTTACTTTGAAATCTTTTTTATTATTAATAATTTATTTCAGCCTGTCAGTGCGATGGCGCACAGACAGTGTTTAGTGTGTATGGTTATTGTGTGTTCAAGATGATCGTTTGTCAGTCAAAGATTGATATTGTAATTACGCGTTTTGCAATCTTCGATGATGATTATACGCTACATACTTAAGCATACTAGCCTTCATATTCTATTTGAGCGAACGATGTCATGCGCATTGAAGAAACCAAATACGCTGTCGTAATCACGGCAAATGAATTTGAGATCCGCGACTACGAGTCTCATATTCTGGCTGAATCTATTGTTGACGGTGACTTTGAAGATGCAGGAAGTCTCGCATTCAATCGGTTATTTTGGTTTATTTCAGGGGATAACTTCCCCTGCAACGAATTGGCATTATCGATGACACTGGCTGAAAGATCAGCCAGTACAAAAATCAAAATGACTTCGCCTGTTGGATTAAAAGGTGGTAATGGTCATTGGGCCGTCAGATTTATGATGCCATCTTGCTATACATTGCAAAATCTCCCGCAACCCGCAGATTTTGGAATTACGGTAACAGAAGATCATCTGAAACTCAGAGAGGCATTTTTAGAGTTTGAGAATTCGGGCGCCATGGATTTTGAGTCCAAGCAGAATATTGTTGAACGGATATGTCAGGACTTACTCATCCATATGATCGCTGAAGAGAATATTTTCTATCCGACAATACAACATCATATTAAGCACGGTCAGGACACTGTAGGTCGATCGATTGCAGAACATGAAGAAGCCAAGGCCGTTATCATTCAATTGCAGCATATGACTCCAGACAATACATCTTATAATCTGACCGTTAAAATTCTTTCTGATCTATTTCACAATCATATTCTTGAAGAGGAGAGTTATGTTTTTCCGTTGGTTAAAGAAACGAGCCTAAATCTTGATGAGCTTGGCATTCAAATTGAAAAAGCTAAAAATTTAGCTGAGTAAATAGGTGCTACATCATTGAGACCCAGTAATTTTAAACTTCAAAACAGATGTAGTACGTGAGCCATCTTGTTTTGATTAATTTATGAGCGTACGCTGTTTTCGGTACATTAAAGTGCCAAATTAAGGTGAAATTCTAATGATTAAAAATATTGCTGCTATGGCCATTATTACAGTTATGCTTGTTGGCTGTAATACTGTGAAGGGTTTGGGTAAGGACGTTTCATCCTCGGGTGATAAAGTTACTGATGTTGCGGCGGATACTCAGAAGAAGTTGTAATCTTTAAATAAAAAACTCGCGCCTAGCGAGTTTTTTATTCTACGTTTTCATATCTATAAAAATAAATTTCGGCACTATTACTCTCAGTAATAGATTAAGTCGCAATCATAGGAGGCAGTAGTCGATCGTATTCTTTCCTAACGACGTCATAACATTCACAAGATCGCTCTTCTAGTCCTCCCCTATCAATTACGGTGATACGCCCACGAGTATAAGAAATCAATCCTGCTTTCTGTAATTTCAGTGCTTCGATTGAAACGCCTTCACGACGTACACCCAGCATAATTTATTTTTACATTACACGATGCTCCTCTAATCAACTTAGTTGAACAACAACATGTAACCTTAGAAGGGTATCTCTATTTTCGTAGACGCATAGACTAAAGGTATAGAGTCACTTTTGGCTCTATATTGAGGTAAATATTATGTCAACCATTCCAGGTGAAAAGCCACCGGTACCCGCGCCGAAACCCAATCCTAGTGAAGTGGTTAAACCTGCTCAAAATGAAAAGGATCGAGCATTCGAATTTGTTAAACCTCCGGAGTCAAAGCCAGAATTGCCGCTGGCAATCTGATAGCTGAAGAAAAATAAACCCGCATAAAGCGGGTTTTTAATACTAGGCTTAACCAAAAATATTTTGGAAAAAGTTTGCCATGTGACCTCCTTCTTGTTTCCATCTCAATCACTATGCAATGCAACACTCTTTATCCCCATACCGTATAATTTCAAACGAGCTCCCAGACTCCTCCTCTCTTTCGCTCCTCCATAGGTATTAGGGATGTGCTTTTCAAGCGTTTGATCCAAATTCATACCAATTGCAACTTCATCACTACGATATTTTTTAAATTTTATGATAGGTTATGAACGATATGAGGAGGGCTGAATAATCCCAATCTTCGTATCAGCTACATTTGTAGAATGTTTATTATATTCAATACATACCACATCATTTTTAGGAAATGATTAACATGAAATTAAATACTCGCACCGTTGGATCAATGCTCATGATGGCAACGCTTGCGTTATCACCATTAGCAGAGGCGAAACGTATCGGTGGCGGTAGTAGTTATGGGATGAGTCGCTCTTCTTCAAGCAGCTCATCAAGTTCATATGGCAGCTCAAATAACAGTGGCAGTACTGTACGACCATACCAACAGCCTGCCCAACAGCAAGCAGCTCCACAACGCTCAGGCCCAGGTTGGGGTGGTGTAGCAGCGGGTGTTGCTGGTGGTGCATTGCTGGGTTCAATGATCGGTCACTCCAATAACGCGAATGCAAATACTGCTTCCCAGCCCACACAAACTGAAAGTGGCTCGGGCGCATGGAATCAAACTCAACCTGCTGAAAAGAAAGGGGGCTTCCCTTGGTTTCTGCTGATTATCCTGGCAGGTGTCGGCTATTTTGTTTATCGTCGTTTTGCGGCAAAAAAGCCCGCACTGGCGAGTAACGCCCCTACTTCAGCAAGCCCATTTGGCTTTGGTAACAGCAATGCAGCACCCCAATCCTTTCCATCAAGTGGTAGCAATACCAATATTTTTGGTCAACCAGTCGGTGGTGGCACAAGCAGTGCTGGTTTTGGAACACCTGGTCCGTTCACAAGTAATGGTCAGACATTACCTGATGGTACAGAAAACGCCGTATTCTTGCGTCAGGCTCGCGCAACATTCTTGCATATGCAAACGATGAACAGCTCGAGCAATTTGGAAGAACTGCGTCGCTACTTCACACCCGAGATGTTTAACGCAGTGCAATCTGACATTGCAAACAATCATGACACTGCTGAATTTCCACAGCTGAATGCTCAGATTGTTGATACTGCCCAAGAGAATGGTCAGTATGTCGTCAGTGTCTTGTACAGCGGTACGGTGAGCGAAGACGTTAACTCTTCGCCCGTCCCGTTCAGCGAAACTTGGCACTTTGTCCAAGCAATCGGCAGCGCTGATCGCAAGTGGTTGGTTGCGGGCATTCAGCAAGGCTAAGCTTTTGCATGAAAACACGCGCCTCGCTGTATAAAATATCCTCGTCGGGCTTATCTTGGCGAGGATATTTTTTTGCATGGCCTGTTCTATACTCAGTGAGACGTATCCTGCGATTGTTGGAGCAAGTACTGCATCAAATAAATAAACTTTAGTTCACACGACTTTTTCATTTATATAAAAAAGTCATCTTAAAACCAAACCCAATTGACCTATTTTTTCGGTATCATGGCGAGAGCCTTCTACCGTAAAACTGATCTCCCTCATGTCCGAACCAGAAAACCTGCAACAAAACGCTGTAATTGAACCGAGTAGTGATTTTGCATCTCACACCCCGATGATGCAGCAGTATCTCAATATTGTTTTTATAAGAC
>JBIODT010000194.1:0-3649 GCA_044445305.1 Legionellales bacterium
AGATTGGTGTTAGAATTATTAGAAATGTTTTGATACCAATGCTGTACACTCTTTAACAGGCTAGAGGAGTATAAACCACCTTCTGGCCTATCTATCGCTTTCTCATCAATATCGCATGCGTACATAACTATAATATCCCTATCACATTGCTCAATTTTCTTGTCATAGCATTTTCTGCAAGTAGTCGGGTCAAGTTCCATACCAACAGCTTTTCTTAATATCTCTCTTTCCTCAGAGACAACAATCCTTTCAACTTTTCTGCAACAGTCAAGAATAACAGTTTGTTTGTCAGTTTTATTCATCAATTCTTCTGATTCAATTTCATCATTTTTATTTATTTCAAGAATAGTAGAATCTTGCTCCAATGAATAATAACCGTGACCGGTAAAAATAACTAATGAATAGTCGTGACCCCTAAGAAGGTGTAGTGATATTCTAAGCTCAGGAATGCTTGGCTGAATAAGGACATCAACCTCATCTTCATACCACGTACCGCCGAGAGGAGATAACAAAAACGATTTATAATTCTTTAAATCTTCATTAACACCTTGGCAATAGTGTTTGTTGTTCTTCTCTCCCGGATAGCCCACAAGTAATGCTCTTCTCGTTATCACAATGGACCTCATTTCATCTCGTAACTAAACAAACATTAGCATTTAAGACGGCACCATTTAATCTAATGAATTCGTAGAATATGATTACGATGCTAACAATGCGCATAAAAAAGGATGCTTTGATTTGCGAGTCTGGTACTTTTGTAATTCATGATAAATGAAATCAAACATTTCATAGATATCGTCATTGCCATTTCTAGCCCAGGCCAAATACTCTTTTATTTCAAAGTTATCATAAATCGTCTCGACATAATAACTGAATTCGTCATAAATGACTTCAATGGTCAAATTATGTTCTGCCTGAAATATTCCTAGATCTTCAAAATGCCCAAGCAAACAATCATCTATTTCATATGTAGCATACCGTGAATCATGTTTTTCGAGAAAATCTATGATTAGTGGATTTCTTATTAATTTCTGAGACGGTATTTCGAAATAACCTATCTCGACTTCATTCTCCCCGTCTTTGCTTCTTACATGAGTGCAGTTAAATTCTATTAGGTTATTTTCAAATAACATGAATAGGTTACGGGTTCGCTTATTAAAGAAATCATTCTTGAATCTATGCGTAAAGTCTGCCACTGCTGTCTTATGCATTTTGCTCAATTGAAACAATGCTATTAATGCGAGTGCTATTGTTGCGTCAGCAGTAATCATTAACCAGTAAATGTCGTCCTTACACGCTATTTCTCCGTTGGACAGATAATATAAAAGTACCGCGATGAGTCCAAATATTACAATCTGTGTAAAAGCATTTGTCATCAGATGTCTTATTTTTTTACCTAATCCGTACCAAAATAGCTGCTTTTTATATTTATCTTTCATAAGGGCATTCACTCTCCCAAATAAGGAACTATCTCGTTTTCTTAATTTTCAATTGCTTAAATCGAGAAAACAATCTCCACTGTAGCTTCTGCGTTGGCAATTCTTTCCGAGGTAAGTGCCAACGGGGCACCCAATCTTTCACTCCACGCCTTCTATCAAGTTCAATAGTTTGCTTAACCTGCTGTATAACGTTCTCAGAAGATTCCAGGAAAGCTTCAAATTTCTCATAATAATACCTCACAAAGACATAATGATTATTATCGCCATACCATCGTTCGTAATCCGCGCCGACTATCCATGATGAAACTTTTTTGTGTGACGTTTTAATCTGAAGATTAGCCAGGAATGAACCTTCATGATTCAATACAACAATATCAATACCCTTCGTATTGCGGACAGTTGGCAAGGCTATCATGCCGTTCATGCTCAATATAGCACAGACATAATGAACACCGGCCGAACCAATTAATGCGTTAGATTGTTTTATCATTATCGCTATTGCATTTCATGTCTTTCTTTATTTTACCCACAGTTCTCTTTGGCGTGAATAATTACAGCGCCGCTTTCTTTGATTTTCAGCAAATGCTTTACAACGTCTTTTCTTTAATGTCATTGTTACACGCCCAGCTAATCGAGCATTTCAATCTTTTTTCTCTGCATCTACAATTATCTCACTGGAGCTTTTATTTCCGCTTGTTGGTTCCTTATTAATCTCTTTCGGGGGAGATGATAATTCTTTCATTCCCCTTAACTTTCTAAATGTATTCACCATGTCACGATTCCGATATAAAAGAGCTTGTTCAATGTCATTCATTGCAAGATTGAAAACTTTTTCGGAGTGTGCTTGGATTAGGCCTCCTATCTCGTGCAATTCTTGTATGATATTTTCTATATCTTCTCTGTAACGCTCCCGCGCTGTCGTCAGAATAGTAAAAAGCAAAATAATCAGAATAACAATGGAACTCAATACCTCAGCATAACACAGGGAAGCAGCATACATGCTGGCCGGCATCATAGGTGAAACGGTCGAAGGTGTCATTTTGCCGATACTAAATCCAAGAAAGGATAAGTATCGAGGGGTAAATGGTGCAGCAAATGCATTTATGTCTATTTTATATAATGCATAATATTCAAAAGAAAATATTATCACTGTGATAGCAACGGTCCAAAACCAAGAGCTTATTAAATAGATATCCATTTTTCTACTTCTCAAAACACCTCTTATTTTATCCGTCACAATTTCAACGCCACTGTGGAACATATAATATATTGATAATTTTGCGTCGTATTTCTTTTCAGTATCTTCTACTGTTCCGGTATTTTTTGCAGCTCCATCGGCTATTGCCTGCAAAAAGGATACGTCGGCAATCTTGTCTTTCAGCACGCGAATGCCCTTACTAATCGTTGTAAACACGGTCGATTTGTAAGCCTTTTTAACGCTCAACAATAACTGCATTGCAAGCAAGCTCAGTAGAATTACCATAGACAGTATCAGCGTAACCTTACTTTTAGAAGTTAAGATACAAACAACGGCAAGCATAGCCAACACATAACTTATGAAATATGCTCGCAAAGAGGTAACAATATCGTATACGGCTGGAGTGAAAACAATAGTATAAGACCAATTACGAAAGATAAGTTTTGGTATTTTCCAAAACATCATAATCAGCGGATAGCCAATTACAAATAATATATAGAGTGAAAACTTTTTATTTCCGAGGATTAACCACAGTATGCTCAATGCAGCCATCAGTATGAATAGTTTCAAGTCAAGCAGCCATCTGAATGATGGGATATAAATACCAACAATGTAAACGTCAATATCAAAGACCGCAACTTTGATGACTAGATAAACCCAAAATACAATTGCCGTGGCTTCTCTAAATAATTCCCAGGCTTTTGTCATTTTAGATTTCTTTAACGTAGTATCTGCCATTTCCGTCATCTTTATCCCGTTAAAGGACTTATTACTTCCCCAAATAGCTTCTCATTAATGCCCCTGATTCGGTTACAGTCTTTTGGTATTCTTCAAGTTCTTGGGGATTTGCATTTTCAAGCATTTCCGTCGCTTTGGCATCTGCTTCGTCGAAAAAATGTTTGTCTCATAAGAAAGACTTGCTTTTTAACATAGAAGAATACAAGTTGCTAGTTACACCATTGCAAAGAATGGAAACTTGTTTAATACAGGAAGAACTGTATGTGCATATTAT
>JBIODT010000195.1:0-3632 GCA_044445305.1 Legionellales bacterium
GGCATGGACAAATACCAAATAGCACGCCATCCCAGCGACTTCTATTCTTCTGCGACCATTAGCAGTTATCTCGCAGAAATAGGTTTCAAAAAAAGTGACCTGCACGCCATTTCAGACCGACTTGAAGTGTTTTTATATCAAACAGCCATTAGCGGCGGAACCTATTCAATAAATCCTGACGTTAAAGACGCTTTAATACAAAAGGTCACCGAGGCACAAGATGAATATAATGTGGAATATTTACAGGCACAAGATAAAATTCAATCGGTATTAGCCCAAGCATCCACAGAGATTACCTTTGCAGATCTTCATTCAGCATATCTATTAAATGATTACAGCCGCATTATTTCTTTTTTTCCTGCTAAAGATCGGGTTCAAGTTGAGATTGCACTGAACAATGGCATGACTCGGTTGTTGTATTATAAAACGGAGCTGGATCACTTTAATGATGTGCAAAGTACAATCAAAATGGGCCAAGATGAAAAAGCCATTTCAATGTTGCATATTAGAAGAAACTACCAACTCGACAAACTACTCGACTCCGAGCTTCCTGTCGCGACAGGAAATGCTGTAGATGTTGAACAAGAACGAAAAATGCAAAGGGCATTTCTACTGTTTGAATCAGAGTTTGGTCACCGCTGTAATGCGCGTCAAGTCAATATCTTCCGTGGTTTACTTCTTGATGATGAAACCAATCCGGATAAAATTGACTCGGCTCAAGCCAGGATGGGATTTGGCAAGACCTCCCTACTGCCCTTAGTCGCCTTGTACAAGACTGGAGAAAAGCTGGTTCGTTTTATAGTGCCTAAATCGGCACTTGAAACAAATACTTCTGACATGTCTCTCGCTCTGACCCATTTAATGGGTACTCGTGCCGTTAAAGATGACTTCCAACGGTATCGAATAGCAGCTGATCCTGAAGCCAATATGAATGAGAACAGTCCCCGCTTAAAATCATTGCAAGATGCTACCGCGGACTTGAAAAAACGACTCTCTTTATACAAACGAACCATCGCGAATAAAGAAGTACTGGTTCAAGCCCCCAACGTACGCAACTCTATGGAGTGTCAAGCTCAGATATTCTTAGACCTGTTGCTAAAAACAAGCAATGAACCCTTGCAACAAAAAGAGCTAATGACCTGTATTTCTGTGCTTAATGAGATTCGTTCATTAACCACCGTTTCCATATTTGATGAATTAGATGCCACCCAAGACAGTGCAACCACAGACGTTAATTACACCTCCGGTGAAAAAGTTGCACTGGATACAGCAGAAATTTATCCATTAGAACTGATTACCCAAACCATACGCGGTGCAGAAGATAAAAGTATGGTGAATTTGGCCACAACATTATTGGAACAATTTAATATTGCCGACCCTGATAACAGTATTTTTAATTACATCACTTCGTTACAAATAAAACAACCCAGCTCAGTTACGGATTTAAACAGTACCTCCGTTTATTTAATGCGTGCTGTTCTTACTGATCCAGTAATGCTCAGCATCTTTACTGAAAAAGAAGCGGGTACTGACTTTGGAGTATGGTTTCAAAATGCCAGTGACGGTTCAAAATCGTATGATTACGATGCGCTTAGGGCTGGAGATGATTCTGAGTCCAAGAATCCATTATTAATTACAGTCCCTTACGCTGCAGCCAACACGCCAAAGCCACAAGGATCCCGATTCGATAATCCAGAAGTTACCGCAATCACAACGTTTTTGTATTATCTGGATCCCAGAACAGAATTAGGCGAAGTACCTCATTTAGAATTTTTAATTGACTCTTTTAGAAAAGGCTTGTCTGACACGCCCTTCTTAAACGCTTCAGGGAGTGGTATAGAGCTGGATTTTTTAAACTTGTTTAATGGTATCAAAGAATTGGCCGAAATAGAGGATCCCATTTATAGAAATGCGCAACGAGAAAAATTCTTTGCAGCACTTGATGAACGCATAAAATCAGGGGAAATAAAACCCACAGCCTTGAGGCGAATGTTGGCACGCACCATCATTCAAGAACAGATAAAAGTTGATCCAGGAAAAGCCAACAGTAATAGATACGAACAAGGGACAACACAGGATGCTGTTATTGGATTTTCAGGAACTGCCGGCGATACGTCATCTCATTTTAAACAAAATAGGCTTGATCCCGCTGCAGATGGCAATATGACCCTAGGCATTATGGGTAGAAAAAATTGTCAAGCTACTGTTGCACTCGATACTGCAAGTTGCACTGAAGCTGATGAAGGCTATACAAGCGCTCTAATAAAACAATTAACCGGAGCCTTTTCTCAAAACACAAGAACGCTTATTGATGTGGGTGGTTTGTGTAAAATATCAAATCGTTTTGTCGCCAAAGAAATTGCAATTCAATTAAAAAATAAGGCCAGTACTTTAAAAGGCGTCATTTTCTATGACGACGTAACCAATACTAAAAAACTGCTTATTTTAAACGAGCTCAATAAAGAAACCCTTGTTGATTTAACGCCTGAAATGGTAGCCGAATCTGATCGTAAAGGCAGTTTTTTCACCTACTACGATCAAAGTCATTCACGAGGTGCTGATATCAAGCAGATGGATGGCGCTCATGCTGTGTTAACTTTAAATTTCACTACAACCAATAATGATTACAAACAAGCAATTATGCGCATGAGGAAAATTGTCGATAAGACAGCAGGTCAATCATTTTCTACAGCAATCCCCAATGATTTAAGAGGCAAAATCATTGAGGATCTTCATTTAGAGGAAGATCATGAAGTTATTGGCAATGACATTGCATTTTGGTTAAGACAAAATGAGCTGAAAAATGATTTAAGTGGTGTTTCATTATTGATGATGGAATTAGATGCTGTAGTAAAAAATGCGGCTTTGCAACAACAAGCGGAAATAACCAAATTAATGTCGGGATCCACCCTGATGCAAGAACAAATCAACGTCTTTAGTGATTGCATCAATGAGTTAAATGGCATTTCACCTTTTATTTCTGGAAGTTTAAACAACTTAAAAAGCAAATATGGCAGTGTGTATGGCACCGTCAACAAACAAGAATTTATCAAAGATTTAAAAGACTCCTTCGAGAAACGAATGACTGCAATTTTTACTGCTGTTCAACATACACGAGAGGAATTGAAGCTGGCTCCCATTAATGAAACGGATAAAAAACCCTACTATGACATGGAAGAAAGAATCATTCACAAACGTCAAGATCAATTAAATGATGAGTTTATTATCTCCTCTGCAACAAGTGCCATAGCTGAAGTACAATCTGAAAATCAGAGTCAATCTGAGAGCCAATCTCAAAGTCAGAGTCAGAGTCAAACCCAAACACATTCATTTTCTGAAGTTTCGAATGAAGAAGTGGTTGTTGGGGCGCAACTTAGAAAACAGGACTTACCCTTTAAACCTGTTTCTATTGCATACTTGTTTAAGCACCAAGAAACAAACAAATTAACCTTAGCGAGTAAAACTGCGCACATGCATCATGTGTTTAAAGACGATGATCCAATCAGATGTAGCCCAGCATATACAAGGAGCGATGAAGCCCCCTTGCCTCCTGTTCGTTATTTTCTTGCCCGAGAAAAAGGCAATCCCAAAATTATTTTAATAAATCAGGATGAGGCAAATTTATTTAAGGA
>JBIODT010000196.1:0-3620 GCA_044445305.1 Legionellales bacterium
CTTAAGTATTAATAATGAATATGCAGCCCTGATCCAACGGGCAGACAACAGCGTAGACAATCAATTTTTAAAAAACAACCTACAAGAAGCACGCTGGTTTTTAAAAAGCATTCAAAGCCGACAACAAACACTACTAAAAGTTGCTACCTACATCGTTGAATACCAACAGGAATTTCTTGAATTTGGTGATGAGGCGATGAAACCATTAATACTTAATGATGTGGCTTTAGCCGTTGATTTACATGAATCAACGGTATCACGTGTTACCACCCAAAAATTCATGCACACCCCTAGAGGATTATTTGAACTGAAGTATTTTTTCTCAAGTCATGTAAACACAGATGCTGGTGGTGAATGTTCCTCTACTGCTATACGTGCTGTTATTAAAAAATTAATCGCAACTGAGAATAGAAATAAACCGCTGAGTGACAGTAAAATTGCCTTGTTAATTGCTGACCAAGGAATAAAGATAGCGCGACGCACTGTTGCTAAATATCGAGAAGAGATAGGAATTGTGCCATCCAATGAAAGAAAGGAAATTCGTAGTTAAATAACTGAAGGAGAGCGTTATGCAAATCAACATCACAGGACATCGTATTGATGTGACTTCAGCCTTAAGAACTTTTACTGAAGAAAAATTCGATAGGCTGGAGCGTCACTTTGATCAAATTACTGCCATTCATGTGGTATTTGATGTGGAAAAACTACGTCAAATTGCTGAAGCAACTATTTTAGTTGCAAAAGACAAGCTACATGCGAGCTCTGAATCTGAAGATATGTATGCAGCCATAGATCTTCTAGTTGATAAACTCAATAAACAACTGGTCAAACATAAAGAAAAAATCCAGGATCACCGTGATCATAAGGATCATATCGTTTATGTAGATCATGCAGATTATATGGATGATGACGATAAAAAATAAATCGCGTTGTGACCTTAATCCCGTAACCTTGATGCAGCGCAGCGTAATCAAGGTTTCCATGCTCCATTTAAAATGGCTAACACCTTGATTACACTGCGCTGCATCCATATCATTACCCATAAGTCAGCACAAAACTGAAAAACGCAATGAACTAATAGAGATTAGTCATTGCGAGGCTACGAAGCAATCCAGTGAGTTCGGAGTGACGGCCGCTGGATTGCTTCGTGCCCTCGCAATGACGCACTATTTTAGCGCAGTGTGTAAATTAATAACTGTTTTTCATGAAGTAACTGGTGAGGAACGATATGGCTGCATCAAGGTTATGCGCTACGAAGTTAGCTCATTAGGTTTATTAAAACCTAAAAACTCATCCGTGGAAGGTATAACTTGAGGGTAATGATATTAAGGCTATACTGAAGTTTCATTTCAATATAGATCTCCCACGCAAGTAATGGTACATTGTACTCAATATGATAAAAACTACAGTTACAATAATTAATAAATTAGGATTACATGCTCGAGCGTCAGCGAAATTTGTATCTACTGCGGCAAAATTTCAAAGTCACATCGACGTAACCAAGGAATCCAAAACCGTAAATGGTAAAAGCATTATGGGTGTGATGATGCTCGCCGCCAACAAAGGTTCAGAAATCACCCTTGAAATAGAGGGTCCAGATGAAGAAATAATGCATAAAACCCTAGTTGACTTAATAAACAACTGCTTTGGGGAAGTTGAATAGAACCTATACTGCCTGCGCGCACCAATTTGACCCAACAACATCGAAACCATATGGCAGCGCCCCATACAAAAAACAGCCTCAGCATTGGTTGGAGCACATGCAATCTCTAAAACACCATCAATTTATTGACATTCATTATCATGCAAATCCAGATCTTTATATACGACGTCTCAGTGCAATTGAAGCAGGACTTTGTTATAAATCTTTGGGTGGTGCCGTTTTTTTAAAAAGCCATCTGGGCGCAACCTGCGTGCAAGCAACCTTAGCACAACAGCAGGGATTACCGGTTTTACCTTCATTGGTATTAAATTTTGTAGCAGGTGGAATTGATTATCGTATTATCCAACGCGAGCTGCTTGCCTATCAACCGCAAATAGCGGCAAAAATGATAGTGCATTTCCCAACCCTGACAGGTCGTCAATTTAAATCGCGATTAACCCGACAACTATCACCAACACAACATCAGGATTTCAGCCTTAAGCCAGAAACACTGTTCAATGATGCCCATCAATTAAAACAAAGTGTTATTGATATATTAAAGATGGCACAGGACTGCCCCATCGTACTCTCCACCGGCCATGCCTCCAAAGCGGAGATCTATGCATTAATTGACGCATGCATTCAACATCATGTGCCCGCATTACTACTCAATCAACCAGCACACCCACTAGCCGGATTAAAGGCCCAAGAGTTAAAGGATCTTAGCAAAAATGATTTTATCTGGATAGAGCAAACCGCACTCACCTATTTAATAGGCCATCAAACTCATGATGATTTCGCAGCGGTTTTAAGTGCCGTTCCACGCGTTATTTACAGTTCGGATTTGGGACAAACCAATCAAATGAGCATTACAAATTGGCGCCAATTTTCTGCATTGCTTTTTGAAAAACTGGCATTGTCACCAACAAGACAAGCCGAGTTATATCATGGCAATGCATTAGCCTTGTTGGGCATAGCTAATCCTTAGGAGTGCTACGACGCAGTTTGCGCATTTTATACAAAGAAATTAAGGTCAACATAGGTCCAGACAGTACATAACCACTAAACGCCACCAACAAAACCAGTGTAGGGTTAGCAGCAATAGACACAAACAATATAATCATTATTAATACATATAAAAACGGCACCTTGCTCTTAAAATCCAATTCTTTAAAACTGTAATAACGAAAATTACTAACCATAAGCACCGCCGTTACCGAGGCCAATACAGCCGTTAATAATGAAACAAACAGATAATGCTGCCAGTCATTTTGATAACAAAGCCAGGCAAAGGCCGCCATGACCACTGCCGCGGGAGGGCATGGAAGCCCCTGAAAAAATCGGCTGTCTTCTGTTTCAAGCTGCGTATTAAACCGCGCAAGCCTTAATGCAACTGAAGCCGTATAAACAAAAGCAACCAACCAACCAAACTTCCCCAGTTGACTTAAAGTTAACTGATACAACAACAACGAGGGCGCCACACCAAAAGTAACCATGTCCGACAAGCTGTCATATTGAGCACCAAACTCCGTTTGTGTATTGGTTAGGCGTGCAATTCGGCCATCTAAGCCATCAGCGACCATACCTATAAATATGGCAATGACTGCAGCTTCATACTGCCCTTTCATTGATGCAACGAGTGAATAAAAGGCTGCAAATAAACTGGCGGTAGTTAATAAGTTGGGCAGCAAGTAAATCCCAGAATGATTTTCTTTTTCCATTCGCAATCAACCTCAGTAAAATAAATAGTGACAATCCTAGCACAAAAAAGATTTAAATTATACGGTAAATCATCAACCAAAAGCCCTAGTACAGCCTTGCACTGGTTCTGTCTGGTGACGTTCAAACCTGAACGCAATCTGAGCGGCACCAGACAGAACCAGTGCAAGGCTGTACTAGGGCCTCGCTAGAACGAGTTAGCACCAGTAGAATTGACGGCAGGCCCTAGCGTTTGGGAGTCGATTATGTGATTTAGTTC
>JBIODT010000197.1:0-3580 GCA_044445305.1 Legionellales bacterium
AAATTATCTTGTAGTTTATTAATATTAGATTGAGCCAAAGCCATTTCTCTGGTGTATTCAAAATTTTCACTCATACCCGATAAAATCTCTTGGGATGCTTGGTCAAGTATGAGTTGATACGCTAAATTGGAACAAATGAATTGGCTGTAGTGTTGGTCTAAATTAGCTTGGTTTATTGGCTTTTGATGTAGTGCCTGCTCAATTTTTAGAGCCACCAGGTTAACTTCCTTGGCAAATCCAAATAAACGATCCACGCCATCAGTGCTTGAAGAATCAGTTAATGTGGCAATAAAGGTTTCTGAGGCTGTTGCATCGCTTTTCTCTGTCTTTTTTGAAAATACTACTGCATCTATATTGGCGCATTTCATTAACGATTCATCTATAAAGACTTCATGAGGCGTTTTAAGTTTGCACCCATCTTTTTCTGCAAATTGTAAGGCCTGCAAAAAATTTAAAAGCTCATGCTTCTCAGGCTCTGTGCCATGTTGGACCGCATCTAATAAGGCTCTAGAGAACAGCTCGCGGCCTTGCGTGCTGTTTATTCCGTCAGCTGAAAGCATAAATTTTGGATTTGAATAATAGGCTAGAAACTGCTGGGGTAATAACGCACTGCCATTACGGAAACCCAAGCGATCGGCCAATTTTCGCAGCTGTTCATCCACACCTTTTTCATTGCCATAGGTGGTTAATGCCATTTGCAATCCTTCCTGGCCTTCATACAATCCTTCTAAACCAATAGGCGACTCGTGCAGGGCATTATCAACTTCTTTCAATACCGTCACGTCTTCAGGTAGCGTACCGCCTGGAGCTAACATTGAAATTTTTGCACTCATGGCCTTATCTGGAGGGGAAATCAATTTTTCCCATTGTTTTATAGTGGAATAGAATTTTGAATCCACTTTGGTTTTTTCACCTTTATGGGTAGTAATTTGCAACAAATTTAATTTGATGAGTGTTGATAGAATTTGTGTTCTTTGCTTGTTTTCAAGATTTACAAAAGAATCTTTAATGAAACCTTCATCATCTCTATACCGGGCCATCATGGTTGTCATTAATTCTGTTAACAACGTTTTTGGTGGGGGATGGGGTAAATTAAATATTTTGGAGGCAGATGCATGACAAAACGCTGCTATGCGTTGGCTTTTATTTTCCAGGCCTTTATGCTCCTTTAAGAGATGCAAATAAAGGCCAATGTCTTTGAAGTAGGTAGCGCATTGCCCTTGAGATGTACCTTTAGGATTTGGCATGGGGTTTTTCCGCAAAAACTCCAGGGTGCTGCCATCAATGGCTGTTTTTTCATGTTGCGCTAAAAATATTGCATCGGGTGCTGTAAATGCTTTAGGAGTTAAGGTGGAATCATGTTGTGCTGTCAACTCGTTACTGGTTAATTGGGCTTGGGCAACTGGGCGGGCTTCTTTGAGCTTAGGCACCTTCGATTGTATTGCTTTAAACCGCTCTGAAATAAGGCCAACCTTTTTTTTGCGCATCGCTTGGGTGGCTTCTATTTCAGGTTTACCAATGGGTGTCCATCCCATTTCTTTAATATCATTTACAGAGAGTTCTATTGGATATCCAGCTTCTTTTAGTGCTGCATATTTGATATTCGCTTTTTGTTCTAAAAACTGATGAAAGGCTTGGGTGATACCAACAGTTGGTTCGGGCTCATCGGTCTGTTGAATATGGTACAGTGCTTCTGGGCTTTGATGTTTTAACCATATAGCAAACATCTCGCGTACCCATTGTTTTTTAATTCCTGTTGGAATTGGTTTTTTGCTCAGTTCTTGTGCCTGAGTACCAATGTTTACATAGTCATCATTGGCACTTGCAAGTGCATCAACCGTACTTGCATCAAAAGTTTTCGTTGTTAAGAGGACGCTGCGCTCTACAACCTCCGTGGCTTTTGCTTTCAGTTTTTTATTTAAATTTTGAATTTCTTGAAATACTGAGCCTTCCAGGTAGCTGTTTTTTCCTTGCTTGTAAAAATCGGTGCTTTCTTCAGGTGTTTGAGCATACAGGGCTCTATTTCTGTCTTTTTCGGTGCCCATTCTTCCAGCGGAGAGCTCATCTAGTATCCTGTACTCTGCATTGGCTTCCAGGTGATTGACAATTGCTTTTTCCCGGTATTGATTTATTTGCATAGCACGGTTATTAGCCTCTCTTTCAACATCCTCTACTTCAAAGAGATTTATGGTGTTTTCCAGGTGTTGTTGTACTTGTTCAAGGCCAAGGTTTGCACTGGTAAATGCGTTGCTTACATCGTTAATGGATTTTAGGTCACTGTCCTTAGCTTTTAATTGTTCAATTGTATGTTGTGCTGTAGCCAGTTTATAGTTTGACGAGCCTTTAACATTTTCTGGTGCATTAAGCGCTTCAATTTTAGACGTAACAGAAACCATCAAGTTCTGAAGTTCTTTCTGCTCTTCTAGCAGCAAATCTTTGCGTAATTCCAGATTTTTAAATTTTACTGAGTGTTTGTCTTGTCCAATGGCTTGTTGTTCGTTAGTCATTTCACTCGCAATCACATCAATGTTTTGTTGGGATTGAGTGATCATTAGCATCAATTTGGCTTTGTTGTTAGTAAGTTGGGTGATGGCTGATGCCAGGTAGGTGCGCATGTTGGCTGTATTTTCTTCAAGCTTATTCATAAACGCATTACGTTGACTGGGATAGACCTCTTTAGCATATCTTTTTTCAATAACGGGTGAGGCATTACGTAAGTAATCTAATAGGCCTATAACTTTGGGATTGGTTAAAGCTTCTTTGCGTGCTACAACAAGACGGAAAAAGGTTGCTTTATCGATTTCCTTACGCCTGCCACCCACATTGATTTCTATTTTAATATTGTCTGTTCTTGAAAAGCCCGAAGTAAATGAAACAACATTTGCTTGCTCCAAATCATTTATTGTTACTGTCTTGAATGCCTCTCGGGTGCTTGCATGAGACCAGCGCTCACTTGCAGAATTTATATGTCTTTCATTAACACTTAGTTTTTTTATCTGATGGTTCATTAACTGAATGGATGCTTTCCATGTTTGAGCTGTGGAATATTCAGCCAATTGTGCCATTGCTTTTACATCAACTTTGCCATCAATGCCTGTTTTTAAAGGCATGATCCCAGAATTCCAGTTGAACGCAGGCTCTTTGCTGTATACGGCGGGGTCAAAAAAATTTTCAATATCTTGTTGTCTATTGTTTGCTTTCAGATACAAATAAAAGTCTCTTGCATGACTTGCAATTTTATCATCAATACGCTTTATAGCTATTCCATTAACAGGAATATCTTTTTCCCCTAATTTTTGTTTGGCATCCAATAAGGCTTGAAAATAGTTCTGATAATATTCTGTAGTAGGAGGACGGGACACCTCACACAAGCGCATCGACACTTCGTGTAATTCAGATGGGGAAAGGTATACCGGTTTTATATTTTGTAGCATGTGGATGTATTCAGTACCAATAAATGCTGGCTCCTCTTTGTGTTCATTTCCACAGACATCATCAATTAGGCCTTGTCTTTGCTCGAGAAGTACGGCCAGTCGAAGTTTTTTATAAGTTGGTTTACCCAGCTCGTATAACTCGCAGG
>JBIODT010000198.1:0-3565 GCA_044445305.1 Legionellales bacterium
AAGAGCCAGCAAAGGGCTTCTACTAACCACGCATGGACAATCCAATGCTCAAGGTCAGCAGATGGATGCGAGTCCTGCGAAGGATTCACTGAACAACAGTATTCAACAAATGCAGAGTTTGTCGGATTCGGCGAAGAATCAGAATGCCGATCCACTCAGCGCAATCGATAAGCTTAAATCCTGTATCGATGCATTAGAGGCGCAAGGTGACGATGCGAAGGTCAAAGCGTTTAAGCAGGCTATTTTATTATTGACATCACCAGCGGATATTGCATTAACGACGCCCAAAAATATTCATAGCCATGCGGGAGAGAATATTACCAAAAGCGCAGGTGAATCAATCAATCAGTCAGCGGGGAAAAATTACACCCTAGTCGCAGGACAGGGTATTAGTCTATATACCGCTGATCATGGTGCGAAGTTATTTGCTGCAAAAGGAAAAGTGCAACTACAAGCACAAAGTGATGCGATGGAATTGATTGCCTCATTAGGCTTAAAGATTATCTCGACGCAAGATAGTGTGGAGATTACTGCATCGAAGAACATCACGCTGACAGCTGGTGGTAGTCAGATCAAGATCGGTGGAGAGGGGATTACGCTGACCAGCCCAAGTCCGATCAATTATAAGGCGGCGCAGCATGTGTTTGCGGGTGGGGCGAGAGTGAATGTGCAGTTGCCAAATTTGCCGACAAGCTATGCAGGTCATTTTCAAGTGCTTACAGAGGGTGCTGGCATTGCGGCGGTAGGTGCGAAATACATTATGACATTACCAAATGGACAAAAGATTTTTGGTACAACTGATAGTGAAGGCAAAACACTACTTGCCTATACGGATAGTCCTAAGCCGATTGATTTACAAATTTTGGCTGATGAATCGTGGTATCAGCCCGAACCATTAATTGAATATGTTGATGGTGATAATTTTGATGAACCGTTTGTTGAAGAAGGAGATTATTATGACCATAGTGAGGCATAATTTCAAAAATAGTAAAGCTAAGATGATGAAAATTAAACTAATAGTAATTTTAATATTTGTTTTTTCAACAACAACTTTTGCGCAAAATGTTCCTTGGCGAATTCAGGACTCAGATAATTTAGCCTGTGGCGATACGATCGTTCACGTTGAATCTACATGTCAAGATCCTGATGAAATGGAGTCAGATCGTGGCTCTGGAGGAATTATGAGAGAGTGCCGTTCATCTAAAATAATAATTATCACTCCCCAAAAAAAACTTGAAATTAATTTACCATTCATGCTTGAAAAACAACGTAAGAACCTTGAAAAACAAGGTTATGACTTTAGTGGCATAATGAAAAATGGGACATGGGCGCCAACCTTTTTGACATGTCTGAATCAGCAAAAACCTTTATTGTTATTAACATACCAAACCTCTGGTGGAGGCAGTGCAGGGGATCTTCAAAATGAAAATGTTACAAGTGATTCTTTGTATACATCTCCTGTAGTGACCGACACTCGTGGGCAATTGGTTGATGAAAAAATGGCACTTAGTGCAATTAACTTTGTAAACAAAGAACCAAATAGTACAAAAATTACCAGTATTTCTGTAAACGGTGTTTATGGAGATGAAGAAAAATCAAAAAAATGGCGAGAAAAAATGAAAACCAAGAATAATAAGCATAGGAAGTAATCTGAATGCCAGATATTTATACATTTCTTAAAGCACATAAGGGGTTAGCTTATACACATCATGAGAGCTACTCACTACTTGCTAAATATCCGAATATTCCTGAAGGCAAAAAACCGAAAGGTAACAGCCGCATTGTCGGAGATATCTCAGATGATGATCAAAAAATAGTCATTGATCTGATTGTCAGTATAGCTGCACGTCATGGATTAGACTATGCACACATTGCTTACGCACTACTAATGTGTAAAAGCGAGTCAGATTTTAACCCTGATGCCGCTGCAGGTTCATCTAGTGCAGGAGGGTTGGCACAATTCACTGTAGCGACTGTGGATAGTGCTAAAAACATTACAAAAGAAGTCATCACTAGAGGAAAAGATCATAAAAAACATAAAAAGATCATACTTGTAGATGGTGCAGCCCAAAAATATTTGGGATTTGATTTGAATATGAGCGGTACACGCATTTTTGATGCGACCATTGGTGCGAATGCCGTTGTCTTATCAGTTTTAATGTGTCGTGCTGTCGCTCAAAAAAATAATCACAGCCCTAAAGATGATGGCTATTGGCAACTTTTATATGGTTTGCACCATGATGGCTTATACAACCAAGATAAAATTGACCATGGTGGTTGGAGCTCTGATGCAGTCAATACGTACGAGAGAGTTATTGAGCCAAGATTAGCTTCCCTCACAAAATTGCTGCAAGATGGTAAAGTGGATACAACTTTACATCTAACAGGCAGTGATGAAGCCCCTATATCAGGAGTGGACTATATTCTTGTGGCAGTTAAGAAAACCTTTAAAGAAGCACCTAGCCATGCTTCGTCCAAACAAGATAATAAACCTGATGTTCAACTCATTCAGGGTAAAACGGATGGACAAGGACAGACAAAGCCAATTAATACAGGCATTGGTGATGAAATTATCATGCTTTTATTGCCAAAGAATTATAGAGATTTATTTATGAGCAGTAATGCTTCGAATATGCATACTGTCACAAAAGGTGAAACTCTTACAAAAATAGCAAAAAATAACGATACGACAGTAATTGAGCTTAAGGTAACGAATCATATTTCTAATGTAGATAGCATAGAGGTTGGTCAAAAAATTGAGCTGCCACCTCCAAAACAACTACGCCATAAACCAGCAAATTGGGTGCTGGATGAAATTATGAAGAAGATTGGTTTTGAAGGAGGAAATCCAGATACGTTTACTTATGCGCGGAATCACACAGCAAAGCCTAAAGGTAGTACAAGTAAATCGACGGATAAGTCGAAAGCGAATACAGTGGAACTTAGTACACATAAGCCAGCCGCAGATGTCACAAAAATGCTAAATAGTGAGCCTGAGAAGCATAAGACTGATAAAAGTAATCCAGCTAAAACGGTCAAGTTGGCCTCTAATCATTTTAACAAAGAAAAATTTTCAAAAGCACTAACTGAAAAATCTTTATCATCGTCTGTTGGCAAGTGTGCTAAATACGTTCGCATTGCTTTAGAGGCTGGTGGTGGAAATACAAAAGGACATCCTGTAGCGGCAAGGCTCTATGGACCGACTTTAAAAAAAATTGGATTTAAGGAGATTAGTACAGCAGACTATGACCCACAACTAGGGGATATAGTTATTTTTGATAAGCACCAAGATGGCAATAAAAGTCATCCTTATGGACATATCGCTGGTTATAACGGTGCTCAATGGATTTCTGATTTTAAGCAAAAGCGAATGAATCCCTACAAAGGAAGCCCAGATGTACCTTATAAAATTTATAGATATCCAAACTGAATACTTTGAGGACAGATAAAGTGAGTAAACCTTTCAAAATAATTGCGATTTTAGTAAGTGCCTTAATGATCCAACATACAAATGCAGAGTGCTCTAAAGATGACATTATCAAAAAAAATATAGTAGAAACTATGT
>JBIODT010000199.1:0-3550 GCA_044445305.1 Legionellales bacterium
ATACTGTACTGCGTAAAAACCGACAAACTATTACGAATACCAGCGTCTTTAGTATGTATAAAAAGCCAACGATAACAAAATTCACGGGTCCATTTTGAAGCCCAAATAAATACCAACAGCAGTACAAAAAACTCTATAGTACTGGCAACTGTAATCTTAATACCAGTCACATTAATAATGGATAATTGTGCTATTTTTTCTAAATTAATAATAACCAATGAGTCAGAGTGCCAACCAAAAAGCTGGAATAAAATACCAATACTGAATAAAAGTAAAATAACACGCAAGATGGTGTCTAAAGGTTTTAGAAAAACTTCTATCCATAACCAGCCATTACGTAAAGCTGAAATCATCCATTCTGATAAAAGCTCCAACGCATCAAATAACAAACCCCTAGAGAGGATATAGCCCACAAGAACCATTAAAACATAAGCCTGATAACGGCTCATCGCCCAAGCTAGAGGAACAAAACCAAAAAGTCCAATAATTGCAGTCGTAAATAAAGTAATAGGAACAAGCACAACCAATAAAGATATTGCATTTTGAATGTAGCGCTTTTTAGCTATTAATAAAGGACTTAGTAAATAAGCGATGACGTCTTTGCTTTTCCACGCAACCAATGACACCGATAATATAAACAGCATGAACAATCGGTTAAAAATATCTTGTAGCAATAAAGGCAAAGGCAATAAATGGCTAAATTGCATTAAAGCAGCAGTCCAACCGCCAAAAAGTAACATCCATTTCAAACGGTAGTATAATTTAACATCCTTACCAGATGAATCAAAAATACTCTCTAATAAAACCAAACGAGCAATTAAGATAAAAACTCTAAATGCCAGCCAAACTGAAAGTAAATTAAACAACAATTGGTAGTTTACAAAAGAGATATTAGTGGCATACAACACGGACCAGAGTATAGAAAAAACACACAAATAAGGAATGTTTCTTTGAATTAAAGTCAATACACCACCATAGAGATAGCCTGTCAGTCGAAAACGCTCCTTATCAAGACCTAATGAATTTAAGAAACGATTTAGTAAAAAAGAAACAGCCAACAATAAAGTAACAACAGTCCATAATATGGAGGCAGGCAGCGTATCAAGCCACAAATAGCTGTCATACACTTTCAGTGTTAACGTCTTCATGTAGCTGTAAAACAAACTGGGAATAGCGATTAGTTTATTGATAATAATAGGCCAGCTGTGCATGCTGTATTCTGCAAGGCGTTGGCGTGTTGAGCTGAGTTGCTTTAATTGATTTTGAAAACCAATTAACTCTTCAGACAAGCTCAGTTTCGCGGCACCAGCAGCTTGCAGCTGCTTTTGTATTGACAGCCGCAATGAACCAATTGATTGGTCTAAGCCTGTCTTTAAACCAATATGAGCCTCATTATTCATAAAGGTCAACATTTGTTGTAAGTTGTTTGCTAATTTAGAATATTGATTGATGGTATCGGTATAACTTTCAATGACATACTGCAGGGTTTTAGCATCCGAATTTTTAAGCAATAAAACAGTGGCAATAACTGCTTTTTTTTGTAGGTTTAACGCTGTCAACTGATTGAGTGTGAGCGTGATGTGTTGGTTATTAATCAGCAGATTGGATTCATATTCTATTTGTTCTTTGGTGCTGTTTTCTTGATGTTTAGTGCTTTTAGTAATGGTGTTATTTTGATACAGCTTCATTAAATCTTGATTTAATTTTATTTTTGCTTTTTTTATGTTTTTTAGTTTTTGTTCCAGTTGGTAATTAACATGCCACAGTTCCAGCTGTTGTAACCCATCATTTTGAGTGTTTTGAAATTGTCGTACCAGATCTAAATTTTCAGCAATAAGTTCAATGGTTTTTTTATTAACTGTCAGCGCATTTTCAACCTTACTAACCTGAGCCTGAGTCGCCTCATCGGCACTGGCAAGAGGCAGTTGTTGTAAATGTTTTAATCTTTGATACAAATGAATTTGTTGTCTTTTTTGATCATCAAGAAAACCGAGAAAACTGTCTGTTTTGGCTTTAGTAATGATAATAAGGGTATTAATATGCTGTTTTTTGGCATTATATGCAGCTTCATTTTTAGGTAAATATTGTTGCTTGGCATGCGCTACATCTGCAGACAGATGCGTCTTTTCAATGGTTAGATAAGTAACAATTGAGCTGTTATTTTCTTTAGCTGGCAACGCATGTGCCTGCTGGTGAAACACGATAAAAAATAAGAAAACAAATACGGCGCAAAAAAATCGGTTTTTAAACACCCACTCGTGCCCGTTGTTACGAGCATGGCGAGGCGTTCCAGTAGCTGGATTGCTTTGCTGTGCTTGCAATGACGAAATCCTGTCGTCAGAGCAAGACCATAAGGAATCTAAATCATTTACTCGTATTAAGGGGCGCAAGTCTTATCCCAAGTTCATTAAGTTGTGCAGCACCTGTTGCTGATGGTGCACTGGTTAAAAGACAAGAAGCAGTTTGTGTTTTAGGAAAAGCAATGACGTCCCTTATCGATGCGGAATCAGTAAGAAGCATTGCCAATCGGTCAATGCCCAAAGCGATGCCACCATGGGGCGGTGCGCCATATTGCAGAGCATCCAATAAGAAACCAAATTTTTCCTGCGCTTCTTGATCGTTAATTCCTATCAATTCAAATACAGCTTGTTGTAATTGAGGCTGATGAATACGAATGGATCCACCGCCAATTTCATAACCATTGATGACAATGTCATAAGCTTTTGCTAATGATTGTGTTGGTTTGTCACATAAAGCATCGATGGATAAATCTTGAGGCGACGTAAAAGGATGGTGCATAGGTTGTAGTTTGCCACTCTTGTCATCAAACTCAAACATAGGCCAGTCAACAACCCACAACAGCTGCCATCCATCACTTAGAAGCGCTCTATCCTGCCCCAACTTGATACGTAATGCCCCCATCGATTCATTCACTGTCTGCGTTTTATCCGCGCCAAAGAAAATAACATCACCAGTTTTTGCATCGACTCGTTGCAACAAGGCTTCTATAACCTCAGCAGATAAAAACTTAAGAATGGGTGATTGCAAGCCATCAGCCCCAGCAGCTCTGTCATTCACCTTAATGTAGGCCAGACCTTTAGCACCATAAATAGTTACAAATTGCGCATAGCCATCAAACTCTTTACGGCTGAGATCACAACCGCCGGGCAATTTTAGAGCAGCCACCCTACTCGCAGCATCATTTGCCGCTGCAGAAAACACTTTAAAATCGCAGTCTTTTACTAAATCAGCAACATCGATTAACTCTAAAGGATTACGCAGATCGGGTTTGTCACTACCAAATCGACGCATGGCCTCGGCATAAGTCATTCGAGGCAGGGTTTCAGGTATGGTTACATCTAGAACTTGTTTAAATACCAGTTTCAAAAGCCCTTCTATCAACTGAAGAATCTGCTCTTCGTCAATAAAGGCCATCTCTATATCAAGCTGGGTAAATTCAGGTTGTCTGTCTGCACGCAAATCCTCGTCTCTAAAACAACGAACAATTTGATAATATTTATCAAAACCAGACATCATTAATAATTGTTTA
>JBIODT010000200.1:0-3521 GCA_044445305.1 Legionellales bacterium
AATTAATACTGGCAACTAATTCATCTATCATGTGTTTGTTAATCCTTAATATGGGTAACCGCACAGGTTAGAGTCCCTTTTGCCAATCGCACATCAATAACATCACCAATGTGTATTTGTTGTGTGGTGAGAAGTATGTGCTGTTTTTGGCTTGCAATGGCATATCCTCTATCTAGTGTAGCCAAAGGGCTCACCGCATGCAAAGTTGATAAATTAGCGTTTAATTGATACTTGCAATGACTGGTTTTAATTTGAATTTGCTGCAGCAACCTGGTTATTAGCTGTTGTAAATAAAGCTGTTTTTGTGCGATGTGAGTTTTTGGATTTTGTAAGTTCACTTGGTTTGCATACAATTGTAACCGATGTTGCTTGCCTGTAATAATTTGAGCCATACCAGATAGCAATTGTCGTTCCAAGTAATCTAACTTTTGCCAATAAGTGGCGATGGCCTTTTGTGGCGATGATATTTTATCCAGTAGATGACGAAGTTTTATTTGTGACGCTTGGGTGCTTCTAATCATGGCTGTAACCAAGCGAGACCGTGCCTGCTGTATTAAATTTTCAAGTTCAATACAGTCCGGGGTGACGGCTGCAGCCGCTGCTGTTGGCGTTTCAGCCCTATAGTCAGCCACAAAATCAGCAATGGTAAAATCTGTTTCATGACCTATTCCTGAAACGATAGGGATGGTACTTGCCGCAATTTGTCGCGCCAGTTGTTCGTCATTAAAAGCCCACAAGTCCTCAATACTGCCACCACCTCTTGCTAAAATAAGTACGTCACAACGTTGGTCAACATTGGCATATTGTAGTGCTTTAATTAATTGTTGGGGTGCTGTAATTCCTTGAACTTCGCTGGGGTAGATAATAATCTTGGCTTGTGGAAATCGGCGGGCTAAAGTTGATAAAATATCTTGAATGGCCGCACCACTGACGGATGAAATAATGCCTATGGTTTGTGGTATTTTGGGAATGTTTTTTTTCTTTGCCGGATTAAATAATCCTTCAGCAGCAAGCTTGATTTTTAGGGCTTCAAAACGTTGGTAGAGTGCCCCTAGACCCGCATTGGTTAATTGCTCAATAATGAGCTGGTAATCTCCTCGGGCTTCATACAGGCTCAATTTACCGCTGGCAACCACGTGTTGGCCATCGGTAAGCTTCACTGCAAGGTCGCTTGTATGACGGTTTTTAAAAAAGACACAGCGCAGTTGCGCGCTGCTGTCTTTTAATGTGAAGTAATAATGTCCAGACGAGGGCTTGCTTAAATTAGATACTTCTCCCTCCACATGAATAATGCCCATTTCATGTTCTAAGTAGCTCTTTACCTGCCTGTTCAGTTGACTGACTGTTAGTATTGAAATTTGTGTGACCATAGTTGAAGAATATCTCTATAAAATAGATTAAGAATAAGTTATGATTTATCAAAAAACCACATAAAAATAAATATGAACCGTTTTCGTCATCAGCCAATGCGTCTTTTACTGCCTTTTTTGTTAGCCACTACTTTAACTGCTTGTGTTGATTTATCAGGTACTGTGGTTTCATCGACCAAAAAAGCACAACTTCATGCACCTCATGCTACAACTAAAGTGCTAAAGGATAAAAACAAACCTGATTGGAAGGGCGAGGTTCACGCCATGCGCGGTGGTCTGGGTATTTTTAGTATCGGCATGAACCAATTACAAGTTGCTGTAGCAGAGCGCTACCAAGTCAGATCAACCAGTTGTATGTGGTATAATGCGGGTGAATTAAGCCGTTCTATCGTTAACCATCATTATAAATACAACTCACATCGACCCATTATTTTAATAGGCCATTCCTTAGGTGCAAACGAGCAAATTAAAGTGGCTCGTAATCTTCAGAAGGCGGGCATACCTGTAGCGCTATTGGTTACTGTGGACGCCGTTGCGCCTAATAGAGTGCCTGCTAATGTGAAAGAAGTTCTGAATGTGTATAAACCAGGATTTGTGCCTATGTTTAGTGGGTTAAGGCTTGAGGCTGTTAATCCTAACACAACCCATATAGAAAATATTAATGTGACCACATTGAATGGCGCCAAAGTAAATCATTTTACTATTGATAAAGATACAGTTGTACAGGCTATGATTTTAGATAAAATTGAGAAGGCGTTAACAGATGCAAACAAAAAGGCAGCCTAATCAGTTAGATTCGAGCGTCTGTGTTATAGGAGCCGGCCCCAGTGGCCTTGCTGCTATCAAAAACTTAAAACAACAAGGTTTAACCAACATCACTGTATTTGAAAAAAACAATCAAATCGGTGGTAATTGGGTTTATGATGAAAACAACAAGCACTCTAGTGTTTATGAAACAACACATATAATTAGTTCAAACCGTTGGTCGCAATTTGAAGATTTTCCTATGCCCATTGGTTATCCTGATTACCCGTCACATGCTCAATTACTGCACTATTTTAACGCCTATGCCAAACATTTTGATTTGCATCAGTACATTCATTTCAACACCTGTGTTTTAAAAGCAACCCCTGTTGGCAAACAGTGGCATGTGGTTTTTAGTGATGGCGCACGTACTGATGAGGCATTTTATGATTACTTATTGGTAGCCAATGGCCACCATTGGGATCCATTACAACCCACCTATCCCGGTGTGTTTGATGGTGAGTTAATGCATTCTCATCAATATAAAAAGGCTTCTGCATTTAAAGACCAACGTGTTTTAGTTGTCGGTGGAGGAAATTCAGCCTGTGATGTGGCTGTTGAAATAGCCCGTGTTGCCAAGCAAACCAGTATTAGTATGCGCAGGGGTTATCATATATTTCCAAAATTCATTTTTGGCAAGCCTATTGATGTTGCTGTAGCCAGAATCAAGTGGATGCCTTCTTGGTTACGACAGGTGTTTATAGGTTTTTTAGTTAGAATGGTACAAGGCCGATACGACAAATACCGATTAATGGAACCGGATTGTGGACCGCTGGAGGCACATCCAACCATTAATTCAGAGTTACTTTATTTCATCCGGCATGGCAAGGTAAAACCTTTTCCCGGAATAGAGTGTTATGCGGGGCAGCGCGTACATTTTACTAATGGCAGTAGTGGGCAATTTGATATGGTTATTTTTGCTACGGGCTATAAAATCAGCTTCCCATTTTTTGACAAAAGTACAATAGACTTTAGTAACGCCACCAGCATCCCACTGTACCGAAAAATGATGCATGCCGATTATGACAATCTTTATTTTATTGGTTTTTGCCAACCACAAGGATGCATTTGGCCATTGGCTGATCATCAATCGAAAATTGCAGCCCGTATCATTGCGGGAACTTTGAACCGACCTGAGCAACTGCCTCAGAAAATAGCGCAGGAACTCAAGCAGCCACATTATCGCTTTCAGCCGCATACACGACATGCTTTGGAAGTTGATTATCATGTCTTTAGGCGTGAATTATTGAGTATGTTATAAGGAACTTGGAAGTATTGTATTGTGACTTAATCACATAAATTGTGTTTAATGCTTTTAATTAGCCTTAAGTTTTAGTTGATTTCAAT
>JBIODT010000201.1:0-3520 GCA_044445305.1 Legionellales bacterium
ATGTACATCAGGGTGATGTTATTAGTTTTGATACAAGCGATTGTTTTGTTCGTGCTGATGAAAAATTAGTTGTGACTATTGGACTGGATGATGTAGTTGTCATCGATACTAAAGATGCTGTTTTGGTTGCAGCAAAAGATAAGGTGCAGGACGTTAAGAAGGTTGTTGCACAGCTGAAAGAGCAGGGACGAGATGAAGCAAAATTGCATCGTGAGGTGTACCGGCCTTGGGGTAAGTATGATTTAATTGATAAGGGCTCGCGCTATCAAGTAAAACGAATTACTGTTAAGCCAGGTGAAAAACTGTCTATTCAAATGCATCATCATAGGGCAGAGCATTGGATCGTGGTTTCAGGAACTGCGAAGGTAACCAAAGGTGATAAAACTTATTTACTTTCAGAAAATCAATCGACCTATATACCTCTTGGTGTCGTGCATGCGTTGGAAAATCCAGGAAAGGTTTCTTTAGAAATAATAGAAGTACAATCAGGATCCTACTTGGGTGAAGATGATATTGTTCGGTATGAGGATCGTTATGGACGTAGTTCAGTAGAGAACTTAATAACTTAGGTTGAAATATGTCCAAAATATTGGTTACAGGTGCAACAGGATTTGTAGGGCGTAGTTTGGTGCCGGCTCTTATTTTAGCTGGGCATGAGGTGCGTTGTGCTGTGACACAAAAACGAGATTGGTTGCAAGCAGAGCAAGTACTGATTAATAAATTGGAATTACAGACGGATTGGAGTGAGGTGCTTCAGGGGATAGATACAGTCATTCATTTGGCGGCTAGAGTGCATGTTATGCAAAAAACAGATGCGTCTTCCTTGGGTGCTTATTGTGAAATTAACAGCAAAGCAACAAAAATAATTGCTGAACAAGCAGTGAAACATCATGTTAAACAGTTCATTTATTTGAGTTCAATTAAAGTAAATGGGGAGTTTACCTTATCGGGTTCACCTTTTACCGAAGAAAATGACGCACAGCCTGAAGATCCTTATGGGCAAAGTAAATTGTATGCTGAGCAGTATTTGCAATCTATTTGTCACAACACGGGGATGCAATTTGTTATTATTAGGCCGCCTTTAGTTTATGGACCTGGTGTCAAAGCTAATTTTTTAAAAACACTACAATTGGTTAGTAAGGGTTGGCCTTTGCCTTTTGCTCGGGTGTACAACCAGCGTCATTTTATCTATATTGAAAATTTAGTTTCAGCACTTTGTGTGGTCATTGACAATCCTCGGGCTGCGAATCAAGTTTATTTGGTTGCAGATGATGAGTCATTGTCTTTGACGCATTTGTTGCGTCTTCTTGCCCAAGCAATGAATGTTAAAAGCAGGTTGATTCCTGTGCCTGTTACGGTCTTAACTCGTGTATTTAAGGTGGCTGGTATGAGTACTCTTAATTCGCGATTGTTCAGCTCGTTAGAGGTGAACACTGATAAGATAAAATTTCAATTGGGTTGGACTCCGCCGTTCACTTGTGCTGAGGGTTTGGGGAAGACCGCAACTTGGTATCAATGTGATTCTAATTCTTAGTGTTTTTTTTGTAGTACTATCGGTGGTGCTAACGCGAGTCTTTTGTCGTATTGCTCAAAATACGCGACTTATGGACAAGCCTAATGGTCGCTCCCTGCATGTGACTCCTACTGTGAGAGGTGGGGGTTTGGTCTTTATTGGACTCCCATTAGTGGTTTTGCCGTTTCTTTGTTATGTCACAAAGACTTCTTTTAGTGATCTGATGGTTCTTATTATCAGTATTTTTTTATTGGCTACCGTTAGTTTTTTGGATGATCTTTATAACTTGTCTTCTAAGTCTCGGTTTTTTGTACAATCAATAATTGCATTATTGATTGTACTGTTTATGAGACCGGAACAATTGAATTTTGTTTTGTTTTCGTTAACGAACCAGTTTGTAATTATTCCCTTGCTGTTTTTTACGGTTATTTGGGCTATTAATCATTTTAATTTTATGGATGGTATTGATGGCTTTTGTGCCATGCAAGCTTTATTTTTATTGGCTGCTTATGCTTTATTGTTTGGTTTCCATCATGGTTTAATCTATCAATATTTTTGTTTTATGCTGATTTTTTGCCTGCTTGGGTTTTTAATATTCAATTTCCCCCCTGCAAAATTATTTATGGGTGATGTGGGTAGTGCTACTTTAGGCTTAATTGTCTTTAGTCTGGCTCTCATTGCGCAGCAAAAATATCAAATTCCTATTTTATATTGGTTTATGTTGAACTCCTTGTTTCTTTTTGATGCAACGGTTACTTTGCTTAGACGAATTATTAACAAAGAGAAGTGGTCTGCTGCTCATAAAAAGCATGCTTATCAACGCTTAAAGCAGGGTGGGGTGGGTACGCGTGTCATTTTATTGGGGCAATTGGTTCTTAATGGCTCTTTTTTAATATTCGTCTTATTGGCTTATCGTTATAAGGTTAATTTGCTTGTACTGCTGTCCATTCAATGTTGTTTTATCATGGTGTTGTATTATTTGATTGAGAGAAAAAACCCCATGATTTTTAGCGGGAATTGATCTTTAAAATGAGCCTATACTGCACGCGGTCACAATCTGTGGTTTTTAGCGCGCAGTATAGAAAAACTCCATGTGGTACTCCTATATCAACTTTAATTTCAGTACTTCAGTGTCTTTTAGTGGCTCCAAATTTGACAAAAGAACTAATGAACGATACACTGATATAAATAGAGGTTAATACTTTGGCAATTAGATCATTTAAGCAAAAATGGCTTGAGGCCTTTTACTATGAGGATATAGTAGACAGTATTCTACCTAATTTGAGAGACCGGTTATTTCGAAAACTCAAACTCATTGAGTATGCATCCTCTGTAAATGATTTACGTTCACCGCCAGGCAACATGCTGCATCCTTTGGTGGGAAAAAGAAAAGGTCAATGGGCTATTGCGGTAAGTGGGCCATGGCGTCTGTGCTTTTATTTTGATGATGGTGAAGCATCAGAAGTAGAGCTCGTTCAATATCATTGAGGGGGGAACATAACATGCGTCTTACAAAGCGTAAACCAGAGTCTGTAGGAACCATCTTACGAGAAGAATTTTTAGAACCGTATCACTTAACACAAGGTGCTTTAGCTGAAGCCATGGGGGTTACTCGGACTTTTGTAAATGAATTAGTGAATGACAGACGAGGCGTTTCAGTGGATACAGCAATTATGTTGAGTAAAGTTTTTGATATGAGCCCAGAGTTTTGGATTAACCTACAAATGGATAATCAACTTTGGGAAACACTACATGATCCACGAAAACAAACAAAGTTTGAGCGTATTACAAGTATTGTATCTCGACATGTAGCTTAGGGGCTGTCGACGAGTGCTAACTTGTTGATTTTCGAGCACTGCAACGCAGCATGCACGCAAGTATGTGAGTAGCGGAGCACAGAAAATCAACGAGTTAGCATCATATTTAATCAATTTGACTTGGTTAATGAGCAAATATATATGAGTTCTTTCAATACGTAATATGATCCCACCCTCATCCGCCCTGTCG
>JBIODT010000202.1:0-3507 GCA_044445305.1 Legionellales bacterium
CCCACTCAAGCATCCCATATAATTTTTTGTCCCGTACGAAGCCATCAACATAATCAAATATCCATTTCAATGCTTCTGCATGGTCTCATTACACATCCTTTTTTATAAGCTGTCAGGTTAAAGTCTATTGCCTTATGATAAATGCGCCTAAAATCCTGAAAACCCATCCGTGGAAGGTATATACCCCTTACTCAGAAACCCTACGCCAAGTAGTACCTTCTGCCCCATCCTCCAACTCTACCCCTTGACTTAATAGCTCAGCCCTTATCTGATCAGCCCTTACCCAATTGCGATCAGCGCGCGCACTAATTCTCTCAGCTATTAGTTGCTCAATCGTTGTTTTATCATCATCAGCAAAACCGGATTGAAGAAAAGAAGCAGGGGCTTCTTGTAGCAAACCCATAATTCCAGCCAAATGGCTCAGAGTTGCCGCCAAAATGGGTGAATTATTTTTGTTAAGTTCATGGCTTAGTTGAAAAAGAACTGACAATGCAATTGGCGTATTAAAATCATCATCCATTGCTTGTGTGAATTGGTCTACCCAATGCGAATCCAGCGTACCACCAACAGCTGCAGCACTGTCTTTAAGTGACTGATACAACCTGGTTAACGCCTTTTTAGCATTCAATAAATTTTCTTCAGAGTAATTTAATGAACTGCGATAATGGCTACTAAGTAGAAAATAACGGACCACTTCAGGATGATGGTCTTTTAATACATCAGCAATAGTAAAAAAGTTACCAACTGATTTGGACATTTTTTCATTATTAACCTGCAACATGCCCACATGCATCCAATAATTGGCAAAGGTTTTACCTGTCGCAGCCTCACTCTGAGCAAGTTCATTTTCATGATGTGGAAATTGCAAATCGAGCCCACCACCGTGGATGTCAAATTGCTCGCCCAACTCATGCATGGCCATAGCAGAACATTCGATGTGCCAACCAGGCCGTCCTTCACCCCAAGGAGAGGGCCAACTGGGCTCATTTTCTTTTGCTTGTTTCCACAATACGAAATCCAAAGGCGAACGCTTTTCTTTAACAATTTCTACACGAGATCCTGCAACCAAACCCTCTATGTCTTTATGCGATAATTTGCCATAGTCAGGAAATGAATCAACCTGATAACAAACATCACCATTATCACTTAAATAGGCATTGCCTTTATCAAGCAAACGCTGAATCAACTTAATAATATTACCTATATGCCCGGTAGCACGCGGCTCTATATCAGGCGGTTGAATGTTTAATGCCCGACTGTCTTCATCCATTGATGCAATATATTGAGCGGTCAATTCATCTATAGGCATACCGAGTTCATTTGCACGAGCAATAATTTTATCATCTATATCCGTGATGTTGCGCACATAAGTGACCTTAAAGCCCTGTGAACGAAGGTAGCGCACGATGACATCAAAAGACACCATGGAGCGGGCATGTCCCAAATGACAGTGATCATAAACTGTGATGCCACAAACATACATGCCAATGATGCCTGGTTTAATCGCAACAAAGGGTTCTTTGCTTCTTGTTATAGAATTATATAAATACAGCACGTTAACCCCTAGCCCAAGTGTCTTTCATATCAACCACACGATGAAAAGCCGTAACCTGGCCATCGGTGACTTTATTGACGCAATAATAACCCAAACGCTCAAACTGAAGCACTTCGCCTTCAGCTTGATGGGCCATTGCTGGCTCACAATAAGCTTGTTGTGTTTGCAATGAATTGTGATTTAAAAACTGTAAAAAATCTTCTTCCCGAGCCGGATTTGAGTCGGTAAATAAGCGATCGTACAGATGGATTGTTACTGGATGGGCTTGCTCACAAGACACCCAATGAATAACCCCTTTGACTTTGCGGTTTTCTGGATTTTTTCCCAGAGTTGCTTCATCATAAGTGCAACGCAGCTCAATGACTTCACCCTGAGCATCACGGATAACTTCCTGGCACTGAATCACATAGGCATGGCGCAATCGAACTTCAGCCCCAGGTGACAAGCGAAAGTATTTTTTTGCAGGCTCTTCCATAAAGTCCGATCGCTCAATAAACAGCTCACGGGAAAATGGCAATTCCCTACTCTCAGATTCTGGATCTTGTGGGTAAAAGTGAGACTTAATTTGCTCTACTTTGCCTTCGGGATAATTGACAATAACTATCTTTAAAGGATCTAAGACACAAAGTGCACGCTTGGCTGTTTTATTCAATTCTGCACGCACACATTCTTCAAATAAAGACATATCAATGACGGAATCACTACGCGAGATGCCAATCATCTCACAAAAATTTCGTATCGCTGCAGGAGGATAACCGCGTTGACGCATACCACGCAAAGTAGGCAATCTGGGATCATCCCAACCGGTTACTAATTTTTGCTCAACAAGTTCGCGCAATTTTCGTTTTGAGGTAACGGTATGTGATAAGTTCAACCTCGCAAACTCTGTTTGAATGGGTTTTGCTGGTAAAGGCAAATTATTCACCAGCCAATCATATAAGGGTCTGTGATCTTGAAATTCTAAGGTACACAATGAATGTGTTATTTTTTCAAAAGCATCGGATAAAGGATGGGCGTAATCATACATGGGATAAATACACCATGCATCTCCCGTGCGCTGATGGTGTGCATGGCGAATACGGTACAAAACTGGATCGCGCATGTTGACATTACCTGACTTCATGTCTATTTTTGCCCGCAATACATGCGTCCCGTTTGGAAACTCCCCGGCTTTCATTCTGGTGAATAAATCCAGGCTTTCCTCCATCGGTCTGTTTCTATAGGGGCTTTCACGCCCTGGTTCTTGCAATGTGCCTCTATACGCACGAATGTCTTCCATGCTTAAACTGTCAATGTAAGCCAGGTCTTTTTTTATTAAAACTACGGCTAAATCATACAACTCTTGGTAATAATCAGATGAGTGTGTTAATGCACACCACTCAAATCCCAACCAACGCACATCATCAATGATGGCTTTAACATACTCATCTTCTTCCTTAATGGGGTTGGTGTCATCAAAGCGCAAAAAGCAAGTACCAGAAAACTCGGTTGCCAAACCAAAATTCAGGCAAATAGACTTTGCATGCCCAACATGCAAATAACCATTAGGCTCTGGTGGAAATCGAGTAACAACTGATTGATGTTTGCCACTGGCCAAATCATCAGTAATCATTTGTCTTATAAAATGTGCACGTTTTTCAATTAACTCAGTCATTTATTGGTACCTTAATTCAGCCCCTATATAAAAAATGGTGGGGCTATTTTTTATATAGGGGCTGATATGTTGTTTTGATATCGACTTATTTGTTTATTCTATCGTACCCGCTCACTCCACGCCTACGTCCCGCGGACATATCGTTACCCACAAGTTACCTCATGGAAAATAGTTATAAAATCACACACTGTACTCAAACAGTGCGTCATTGCGTTTTTCAGTTTTGTGCTGCATCCATATCGTTACCCACAAGTTACCTCATGGAAAATAGTTATAACATCACACACAGTACTCAAAC
>JBIODT010000203.1:0-3504 GCA_044445305.1 Legionellales bacterium
AAATAGAAGATAAGGATCTTATAAAGGGTTGGTTACTTAAAATCAGTTTAGGAATGTATAGCGCTGCTATTGAATCTATTAGGGGCGCATCAACCATTATTGTACCGAGTTGTATGCGCACAGGTTCAAATGGATTAAGATAAACCAAACGTCTGGCTTGCGACAAAGCATTTTCTAATGAAAAAAATAAGGCATCGTCCCGAACCTGTTGCACTTCATTCGATTCAACTGGTTCGCTAGAGAACATTTGTGATAATTTCTCTAGCGCAGCAGTCAACGACAGTTTCGCTTGGGTTGTTGCACTTGCTGGCCAGATCATGGAGAAGACAATGAACACAACCAAATTACCCAAAAGAATGCCCATGATTCTATCGCGCGCCAAAGTAAGATCAATTGTAGGACCATAACCTACAAGAATACTAACAAAAAACGCTAAAGCAATTTGTAAACCAGCATAGGAAAGGCGCTCGCTACTTGTTGTTATCCAGGCCGCGAAAAAAGCAACCATTGCAACAATAACGCACAAGCCTGTTATTGTTGTCAGATAGGGCATGATGAAAATAATAGTGGCTAGCCCAATACCTCCTCCGATAACAGCTCCGAACATCCGTAAAGTCATTTTGTGAAAAGTTTCACCCACGCTGCCTAGAGAAACAAAGAAACAGGTTATCATGCATGTTCGAATGCCAGGCCAATCCAGCAGGTTATAGCTGAGGTAAGTGATAAAAATAGCAAGAGTGCTTTTTAGTGCATATTGGATATACTCAGGATTGCTAAAAGCATCAGGTGCCAGAAACCGATGTTGTTGTTTTTGTATTTTTGAATGCTCGGGTGGCATTGCTATAGTTCTTGCCACAAAAAGCTTAGGTAAATCTTCAGCAATTTCAATTGTCTTTTCAAGAAGGAGCAAAGCTTTTCGTTCAGGAATCGAACTTACGTTGTCATAGGGAAGGACGGGTATTTGGTATGAATGGGAAGTTATTTTCATATTTATTGATTGTGCAAGTGACAAAAATATTGTCCCACATGCTGATGCAGCGGCTAAGAGATGCGGTTCGGTTACTTTAAGTTTTATCCATTCATCAATAAGCATTTTCAGACGCGTTGTCTGTGCGATAAGTGCTTGATTGTTCGCTTTTTCCTGTTCCAACTTCTTATTAAAAATGCCCGCCATTTTCAAATAATTAAGCAATTCACCCATGCCAGCCTTAGCATACCCAGAGATTTTCTTTTCATTTGTTGGACTTGACAGCAATCGTCCTGCTAATTCAAGGCGCTCCTTTAAACCATTCTTAAACAAATCAACGGGATCGCGACCGGTCAAAATATTACCTATGATTACCAGACCTGTAGGCAGCATGGCGACTATCCACAACCAAAGAACTGATTCAGTAAGGGTTTCAGCACTTGATTTGGGCGTAAAGGGGGGAATAACATCAATCAAAGTAAGTGATAAGGTCACCAGAAAGCCGATACAAAATGCTGCGATTCCAAGCGGTGAAGCCCTTGAAATAAACATACCAGCAAACACAATAACAGCCATCAAGGGCAATCTTAATCCTGGTTCACCTGCAGAAATAGTATAAATAGCCAGAGCTGAGAATACTGATAAGGTAATCGCCAAAATTACAATAATTGCTGTTAAAAAAGTGGATGCGGTTTCTTCCTTTGAAATAAAAAATACAAGGTAAGCTGAATATGCCGGCTCGGGAATCTGAAATGTTTCCGAAAAAATGACCGCTAAAACAGAGAGAATCGTTATGCGTAACACATTGTTTAGGCGCCCTGGTTTTGGTGCCAATTCGGTACGCAAGAGTTCAAGCAGCTGCATAAGGGTAACCACTGATTAAGTTATGAATCATGAGAACCATAATGAACCACGACAACTGCAGAAGCACCAATACGCATTAAATCTTCTGGTGGATTATCAAGAAGAATACGAACTGGAAAGCGCTGAGCCAGTCTGACCCAATTGAGTGTTTTAGGAATGCTAGGCAACCCGCTGCCCTCAGGGTTCGCATCTTCAGACTTCACACCCCAGCCCACACTATCGACATGCCCCCGCAAAGCCTGTTGTGGGTGTGCCATAACATAAACCAAAGAATCGGCATCTTGTTTCATTTTGGCTATTTCAGTTTCACGAAAATTAGCTACTACATACCATTTGGATGTATCGATCATAGTGAAGAGTGGATGCCCCGTGGTGGCGTATTCTCCAATAGCAATGTTCAATCCGACAATTTTACCAGTGAATGGCGCTTTTATGGTGGTATTAGTAAGATCGCGTTTTGCCAAGGCTTCGATTGCACGAGCGCTTTCTTTTGCCGCGCGGGCTTCATCGATTTGTTCAGCGGTCACATATCCCTTGCCAAGTAATGGTTCTATACGGTTAAGGGTCGTTGAAGCAAGTTTTGATTGTGCTTTCGCAGCGTTTAATTTGAGCTGATATGGCTCCGGATCAATCACAAACAGTATGTCACCAGCATGAACGCTTTGATTGTTATGAATATTTAGTGAAACGACTCGTCCTGATACGTCTGGCGCAATATTAGCAATATCAGCCAAAAGAACTGCGTCATCGGTACGTGGCCTCTCATCCATTCGCAATAAGACCAAAATAACCGAAATGACTAGCATGACAAGTACGATAACAGCAATAAGTTTACCAATTATTTTGTTCATTTAATTACCGAACCAGATAAGCCAAATGAAGAAAGTGAGCGATATGATAAGACCTGGATAGACCAGTAATTTTCCTGGAATATATTTATCAACTCCCATTTTTAGAAATAAAATATAAAACAATACTGTCAGTATGATACCGATTACAGCGCACAAGAGCCATGATGGGAAGTAAGAACCTAAAATATTTTGCGATGGCGCGGAATGACATCCATCCAATACGAAGGCACAAGCAAAGATTGGGTACAGACTAAAATTTTTTCTCATAGCTGAGCACCTTATGTGGGTCTAAAGTATCAACACTTTTTTCTCAGCCCACTTTATTGTTGAAACTTTGACTGACTTTATCGTATCAAGTTCAATAATAATTTACATGGTTATCGCTTATTTATCAATGTGAGTAGCGCATATTATCTGGGTGTTATTACGTCTTTTAAAATCATTTCAGACCGGTTCATTTCGGCAAAGTTCTTGAAACTGTACTAGACTATTTGTCATCACAAGCGTTTCTGGTTACTTGCCTATAACGAGATGCTTTGAAAGAAAAACCATCTTATTCCAAAAGGAGCTGTCATCATGATGAATTATATTAATGTAGGAAAGGGAAATTCAGCCGATATTAATCTTTATTACAAAGATTGGGGTACAGGGCAGCCAATTGTTTTTAGCCATGGTTGGCCACTAAGTGCTGATGCTTGGGATGACCAGATGTATTTCTTAGCTTCTCATGGGTATCGTTGTATTGCTCATGACCGTAGAGGTCATGGCCGCTCAACCCAGCCCTGGAATGGCTATGACATGGATACATTTGCAGACGATCTG
>JBIODT010000204.1:0-3488 GCA_044445305.1 Legionellales bacterium
AAAACCCACACTTAACACAAACCGTGCGTCATTGCGGGCCCCCCACGAACCCCAGCGCCCGTCACTCCCAACTCACTGTAGGCTTCGTGCCCACGCAATGACGAGCCCTATTGGTTCATTGCATTTTTCAGATTTTTTCTAACTTATGGGTAACGATATGGGTGTAGTTGCGCTACATTGAGCATTTTTTCAATAAAGGCTACTCAGCAAGCCAGAAATCTGCGCGCTAAAAATCGTAGATAGGGAAATCCTATATGAGCCTTCTCAATTGCTCTTGCTCTCATAAAGTTATAGAGAGGTTATTGCTTTCTTTTCAAACTCCATAGGAATAGGTAGTATCTCTGAGTTGTTGATAGCTTGAGCGGTGTTTCCCTTTAATGCATCATCCAGACTGATAAATTTGTAGCCATTTTGTTTGTATAAATTAATGACGTCGCCTAAGCATAGGCTATTGAGCAGGTTGGCGTGAATCAGCAAAATTTGTTTTACTGGTTGACCGTCAATTCGTTTTGCATTTTTTTCTGCTTTTAATGTTTGTTTCCAGATGTATGCAAGGTAACGTTTTTTAAATTGGTTGAGATTCTGTGCTCTATTTCTATACGGTATTCTATAAAATTGGGCGTTAAAAGTGTAGTCCTTGCTGTCTATAGTTACTGGCGCGATGGTATATTGGTGTGCTGCAAGGTAGTCTTGAACTTTTTGTTTTTTTTCACCTTTGCTTTCAGCAAGATATGGAAAACGAAAGTATTTGGGTTCGGTCATTACAGGCGCTAAAACAGTATCAGCACGTTCTATATCGGCTATGTATTTTTCAGCACTTAAGGCATTTAAGCTTTGGTGTGTGTAGGTATGATTGCCAATGGTTAAACCCTGATTACGAAATGTTTCTAGCATTTCCCATTCATTTTTTGCAACAGAGCCACCGATAGCAAATCCAGTTGCAGGAACTTGATTGTTAACCAGAGTATTGACTATGGCCATGAACCGCTCCTGGGTTCTTTTTAAGCTTGCTGGCGTACTGGTTCCTGAGCCGACGAAGGGCAAGTCATCAATAGTAATTGCGATCTCACGCTCCTCTGCAAAGCAGGGCAAGGTCATGATACAAAAAAATGCAGATACACCCAGTAAACGCGATAACATGGCATCCCTCACTTAAGTACTTAATAATACTATAGTAGAGGATTTACAATCGCGCGAGGATTACAGTGTAACCACCAAAAAAAAAATGATGGGGCTCTATTTTTTTTGGTGGTGGTTTGTGTTTGTTGGGCGTGTTTTGATAGCCCTTGTGTAGATAAATACGACTACTCACTAAGTGCCTGGACGGTGCTGGGGATTTTCATCAAGCGTTTCATCAGCTTCATCAATAGGCTGTGGTGATGGCTTAGACAATAATGGATGGGTATGATCTGGTTCCAAATCTTTTTTACTTCCTGTTGGTTGGAGGGCGTTCATAAGCGAATAAGAGGACTCTTTTTCTGCTACTGCTGATGATTGATTGTTCTTTAATTTCGCAAGGAATTCACTGACAGCGTGTGTGCTTTGAATTGCCAATCGCATTGGCCAAGCAATCGCATGCAATATACACGCGCCAATGAATAAAAAAGGCTTGAGGGTTTTCCAGTACCTATTTTTGACGGGCTGACTGTATTCATGGGGTACAAACTGATACTCGGGGCTCTGAGCACCACAATAGGGGGCTCTTGCATGTGCCATAATGTTGTTTTCATTTTTATCACCGTGTCGGCATACTTCTGTACCTTTAGGTAAGTAACAACTGCCTAACGTCCATACGGGATCATTGGTATGTGATACCACTTTTAATATTCTTACATCCTTATCACTTAATGGCTCGTGCTGTTGGTTTTCATAAATGCGTTTTTCACGGCTTGTTAAAGAAGGGGGATTCACTACAAAAAAATCGACTTTATTCGGTTGATGTATATAGGCATGCAAACTCATCGCACCACCTAAACTTTGACCAGTGCACACTACACGTTTATGCGTTCGTGCATGCTCTTGATCAATCCATTGCTGAATTTTTTTTTGTCCACGCGCATATAATTGTGTGCCTACAGCACCATTTGGCCTGGAGTCTGCTAAAATTCCGGACAGAAACCCATTGTCACTGGGAGTTGTTGTACCTTGAAAGATTAAGTACGATTGGGCATTTGGATCGGTTGATGCGTGCAAGCCATAAGCATAGTAAGGAGCGCTCAGCCAGCCAGATGTTAATTTAATTTTTTCAATGGTGTAGTTTATTCCTTTAATGGTTAGCGCCTGGCCTGCCTGTGGATTTGCAAAAGCGAGATAGGATAAGGCATTATAAAAAAGGAGATCTTTTTTAACGTCACTTAAATTGGAATCCGCAAAGGATGCGCTTATCTTTTGAGATAAGGCGTCAAAGAAACATTGTGAAAATGGTCTATTCCTTTTGATGATCGTTGTCCAAAGTAACCGTGCCCATTCTGATGCGCTAAGCGATAAATCGTTATCACGAAATAACCAAGCAACCATTTTTTGAGCGATTACCATTTTTTCTGTATCAACTGGAGATTGTGGCATGATTGTCCACCTGCTTGCCTAATATGATTTTAATATAGGGGCTAGGGTGGCTTTAGTCAAACTGCTGGAGTTCCTGTTAATGCGTTTTATTTGATGTAGTGACTTATGATCCCGCCCCGAAAAATCGTTCACCTTGCATTCCAAGGTTATTACTCCCATATTACGCTGTAAGAGTAACTGTCCCAGCGTACTTCAGCTGTAGTGCCTTTAGATATTGAGGTCACTCCTGCTGGAGTTCCTGTATAGATAATATCTCCTGATTTTAAGGGGAAAAATTGGCTGATATAAACTAATAAATCTTCGGGGCGCATCATCATGTCAGAGCCTTTAGCACATTGCTTAAGGGTGCCATTAATGAGCAATTGAAATTCAGTATCCATATAATGATTAAATTGATGATATGGAATCCATGGGCCTAGAACAGCGGCATCTCTAAATACCTTGGCAGTAGTCCAGGGATGTCCTTGTTTTTTTAGCTCAGATTGACGTGCTCTTAAAGTCATATCAAGACCAAGGGTGACGTCTGAAATGGCATTTCTGGCTTCTTCATGTGTCATTCTATAGCCATCATGGGCTATGCATAGAACAATTTCACATTCAGGTTGTACTGCAGTGTCTTCATTGGGAAAATCAAGATGGATTTGCTCACCCCAGCCGGAGGCTTGCTTAAGAACACTGGCTGGTTTTAAGAACAACACAGGTTTTTCTGGCACTGCATCGCCGAGTTCTTTGGCATGAGCAAGATAATTTTTTCCTACACAAACTATTTTATCAGTAGACATAAAATTTCACCTTATGAATATGTTAACTATAAGTATAACAAATCTATTAAAAAATCTATGCCTCCGACTTGAAGACTGTAGAAGAACTTCCAAAAATGTTCGTTTCACAAAACCCTCATAATTGTCGGTACAATAAAAAAC
>JBIODT010000205.1:0-3485 GCA_044445305.1 Legionellales bacterium
ATTTATTGATGAGGCCAATTTAACTGCTAGCAATTGGACTGTTTTTGAAGGGTTGTTTCAAACAGCACCGGGTCTGTTAATTGATGAGGACTACTGTCCATTGACACCCGAGCACAAGGTTGTTTTTGCTGGCAATCCTGTCAGTTACGGTGATGGCAGGAAACTCGCCTCCTTGTTTGTTGAACACGGCAATACCGTGGTTTTTGAGCCACTGCCGGAAGCACTGCTGTATGAGGATGTGTTAAAACCCCTGTTTGATGAGCTTGGTATCATGCCCGCATTAAGAGAGTCTGCTGTAACGGCTTTTTTTGCGGTCTATCGCTTTCTAGTGGCTTGTTCTACCACTGACGTTTTGATCTCACCCCGTGAATTACAAATGATGGCGCTGTTAACCCTTTCTCATTACCAGCGTTATCCCTTTGCGAATATAAAAACGGTGGCAGAGCATTATGCACATGCTCTCGCGAAAAACCTGGCACCGGCAACGCATAGGGCGGCATTTGAACGATTGTTTAAACCGCCAGCGCCTTTAGCTTGCGCTAAGAGCCTGGACGCTGATGGCTTCCTCATGACCCCATCGCGCCAAGAGCTGGATCACTTACTTCAAGATCTATTAGACTTGCGCTTAATGCGGCAAGCTAGGGCCAGGCAAGTTTTAAATAGTGACAGCCCTTCTTATAAAGCCTTTCAATTTGGCGGTTTGGGCGCACTGATTGTAGATGGTGAACCAGGTATTGGTAAAACAGAATTTGTCATCAACATGCTGAAGTGCAACGGTTTTAAACAACAAACGAACCTTCGAGTGGCTTCGGTTCACAAAAAGCCCTTTTACCATCTAGCCGTCAGCTCTCCATTTGCAGACAAAGAGCGCTTATTATTGAAAGCCTTTGATGAAGGTGCTGTAGTGGTTATTGATGAAATCAACAGTTCGTTTATGATGGAACAATTGCTCAACGACTTGTTAATGGGCAAGGCACCTAATCATGCGCCTCCTAAAACCCCAGGATTTATGATCATAGGTACCCAAAATCCGGTAACCATGGCTGGTCGACGAGCACCCAGTACTGCCCTTTTGCGCCGCTGTATTAGCGAAATGCTGCCAACTTATCCCAATGAAGAACTGCATAACATCTTACTTATGAAAAATGCCACCGATACCGAGGCCAGCGAACTTATAGCCGCCTTTAATAAAAACCGCGAACATGCCAACATAAATCGTTTGTCACCCGCCCCCTCTTGCCGGGATTTATTCAACTTCGCTGACAAGACCATTCACGAGCGGCAACAGGCGGTAGTCGTACCAGAGGCTATGGCCAAAACCAGAGCTGGCAGATGGGCGGGTTTGCGCTTTTTTAATGCGGTGAAAGCACAGCCGCCAAAGAGAAAATTGGTGCTTGCAGATGAACAACTTGTAGGACCGCTGGGCCGCGCTGCGAAAAAGAGTGGCAAAGACAGGACCGTATTGGCGGGTGAAAAAAATGGCGCGCAAAAAGATGCGGGTAATACAGGCGTGTTATCCCATGGAAAACAGTGATGCAATGACGAGCTTAACCTCTTTGAAATGTACCTGTTAGCATGTAGTATCAACAAACTTTGTCCAAACTCCAATGATGAGACGACACCTAAGCAATGAACATAATAGAGATTAAAAATAGTTTTGCAGCGCTTGCGGTTGCTATAAACAATAAAAAATTAACAGCCGATGAACTGATTAAGCTGGAAGAGCGCAAATTAATTTTAATGAGGCAATTTGAAGACTATTTAACATCACACTACGCCCATTTAAAACTCAAAGATGGTAAAGAAAAGACGGTGGGGGCGACGACCTACCTCGTCTTGAAGAAGGTGTTTTATTACGTTGCCATGATACTTGGACTGATCCAAGATGCCATTGGTAACTATGTATTTGGTTTAAGTTTGTTTTCATTAATAACCTTTTTATCTCCGCCCGTGGTCATTGCGGCGAGTATCATATTAACACTGTTAAACAGTATTTTATTTTACGGCTTTCAGGCGTCTCTATTTTGGGACGTATTAGAGCTGTCTGATCCTAATAAAGAACCGGAATCTCTTTTGCAAAACTACAGTCAACAAGTGGCGGTATTAAATCATATCAATCATTTTTTGTTTGACATCAAAGTAGTGGCCCGTACTTCAGCATCTGCTTATAGAGATCATGCTGCGCTGGCCTTGCTCATGAATCAACATATAGCAACCATACAAAAAGAAACGACTGATTTTGAGGAGCCTGTTTTAAAAAAAATTCTGCGCTGGTCCATTACCACCATTGGTGCGCTCACGACAGCAGCCGCGTCGTATTTTTTTACAACCTCTTTCTTAACCATGATTGCAGCATCCTTGTTGTTGAATCCCATCGGTTGGATAATAATCAGTTTGATGATACTGGCCTCTGTCAGCTTGTATTTATCAATGCAAGGCAGTGGGATTACTAATTTAGTGAGCCCGGAATACGCCCACCATGAGGCTTTAAAACACAGCCTTGGAACCTGTGACCTTAAAGACGCAAATGATTTTCAATTGAATTATGAGATTCAGGATCAATTAGCAACAAGTGGATTTAAAAAACCACCAATTGCCGCAGAGTCTAAAAGCAGCAGCAGTGACTGCGGTCAAATCGTTTATCCCAAGGCACAAACGCGCTTTTTTGCCATTAAAAAAACAGCTGCAGAATGCAACCTGAGCGCCTGTGATCAATCCCCCACCACCCCCAATCATTTTGGAGTTACTGTATGAGAGTCTTTGCATGCTGTTGTTTTTTACTGTTATCGCCCCTTCTTTGTGCTGAGTCGCTGTTGCCTGCCGGCTGTCAGCCTGTTGCAGTGCAAGGCGAGTCGCTTACTGTTGCGGTTGAGAAAAACAAACTGGTTTTTTTTCACAATCTTACGAATGCGGATCTGTGGCTGACGCATCCAAGCACCAAGTCCGGTGTCAGTGCTGGTTGGACCAGCCGCTTTCAAGCCAACAACTGGTCTGCTTTAGTCATAGACAAAGGGGCTTTTGTTCTCAATTGTATTGAATCAAGACCTGGACATGAGCAACAAGTACCCTGTGAAGGCGCGGTCGCGGTCTGTCAATGGCAAGGTGCTAAAATTCCTGCTGGCAGTCAAGGCATTTTTTGGGCGGGAGAAGACCTGTCCTTGGGTGCCTTGACTGCAGCCATTGGCGCGCGTGGATTTATAGTGCCACAGAAGGCCATTAGATAGCGTAGCCTTGATGCAGCGTAGCGTAATCAAGGTTTCCATGCTCCCTTTAAATGATTAAAACCTGAAAACCCATCCGTGGAAGGTATAACATCACACACAGTACTCAAACAGTGCGTCATCGCGAGGCTACGCAGCAATCCAGAGGCCGTCACTCCGAACTCACTGGATTGCTGCGTAGCCTCGCAATGACGCACTGTTTGAGTACTGTGTGTGATGTTATACCTTCCACGGATGGGTTTTCAGGTTTTAATCATTTAAAGG
>JBIODT010000206.1:0-3472 GCA_044445305.1 Legionellales bacterium
ATACTACACCTATTCAGTGTATCTATCCAAAAGGGCTTGAAAGTATTTTAATGACCATCAATAAAGAGCATATTGGCTACCATAACATGGTTTGGCAAAAAAAAGTTATGCTCAGTTTTCTTGATGAAGGCAACGTTGCGTATAGCATTTTAGGCCGTGCTGGCGTAGTTCGTGCACCATCATTGGTGCATCCTTTGATGAACGTTGTGCGTATTGATATCATTGATATTAAATGTGACCGATCAATTGTTACGCGTGTTGATTCTGGCGTCCGTTGGAGTTATACTTCTTCAGAAGCAGAAGAATTATCAGTTGCGTTAATGGATGAGCTTAAGGAGCTTGCACGTACGTTATAAGGAGCTACTTGATGAGCAAAAAGTTAGTATATGTTGGATTATTATTACCGTTAGTTTGCAGTGCGCAGGATCAAGAAGCTCCTGTTGCAGAACTTTCATCACAAACAGATGAACAGGAAGTTAAACAAGAAGTTGCTGGTCAAGAACCTCAACGTGAAGGAGTCGACGGAGCGGAGCTCGATGAAGTCGAAGGTGACCAAGATTTAGATCAGGATACAGATCTTGAAACTGAAGACGATACTGATGACGAAGACGATGCATCAGCATCAGATATAGATTTAACCGAGTCACCTGAATATGCCCGCGGTAACTGGTATGAAAAGCAGCAGACGCTTAAGCAGGCACATGATGTTTATCAAGAGGTCCGTCAAAAAGAGGCCGGTGTGGCTCAGTTTGAATCTATATTTATTACAAAGAAAAATGAGCTAACCAATAAGTTCGAAGAGTTTTCACAATCGCTAGCAGTTAGTTTGCCAGTTTTGCACAAAGCAATTGTTGATGAGCTAGAAAAGCTTGAAAAAATTGCAAAGCCATCGGCTGGATTAACGCAGGAAGAGCGTATTAAATTAACTGAAGCACAAGAGACAAAAAACGTTCTTACGCAGCTGAAAAAAGATCTTGATGCGATAACTGAATTATATAAGGCAGCTGATCAAGCTATGATTGTTCTTATGCAGCAGATTACTGCTACACATAATTTTGAACAAAAGGCTTTTGAATCATATGAAAAAATCGCTCAGGTGCTGAGTGACCAAGTTGCTAAACAGTTATACGCAGAGATTGTAGCCGCACGAGAAAATATAGCGGGAATTGCTGAGTATATTAAGGGTGATTTCTCGCGTTATTTTGATGAGTTATCCGAAAATATTACAAAATCCATCACGCTGGTGCATCAACAACTTGCGACTTTGAAAGAGCACGGGCTCGATCTTACCAAATCTCAAGAAGAAAAAGTTGTTCAGCATGAGGAGTGTGCTGCACCTGCACCAAAGCCGACGCGAAGTTATTTTAGCATGTTCTTTTCGGGCTTCTATGCATTTTGGTTCGCTTTAGCGAACTACTTTGCGGGAATTTGGCGCTGGTTTGCAGGCTTTTTTGCATAGTGTGTCATCCTAAAACAGTGCGTCTAACGCACCATTTATTTCAGGATCTCTTGCGTTAACAAAAAGACCCTGAGACACGCTCAGGGTGACATAAAATACTTGTAAAATAGTGAATATCTGGTAGATTTATGACATGTGCGCGGAAGTGGTGAAATGGTATACACGCAGCCTTGAGGTGGCTGTGGGAGAAATCCCGTGGGGGTTCGAGTCCCTTCTTCCGCACCAGCCTACGCCAAGGCTATGGCTGGGCGAGCCAGTTTTCGTTTTCCAGCCGCTCATCCCGAGTGTTTTGCGAAAGCAAAATGTATCGAGGGACGACGAATACAATTTCCCAGTTATTCTTACAAACAAAAAAAAGGGTTTTGAGTATGACAGTTTCTTTAAAAAGAGTTCTATTTTCCCAGTTGGGCGTTTGGTTTTTAATCACGCTTTTTGGGGTCTATTTTCTCCTAAATTTACGACAAAATTTAAACTTCGGTATCGATCTTGTAGGTGGAACCTATATAACGTTAGAAGTTAAAACAGATTTGTTGCTTGAACATGAACAGGCTATGCGTGGCAAAGAGGGTAAACCCCTTAATGATCGCGAAAAGCAAGAAATTGTAAGAAATGCAGTTCATGACAATATTGAAGTTTTGCGTTCACGTTTGGACAAGTCTGGTGTTGGCGAAGTAACTATCGCAGCACATGGTGACAAAAATATCTTAATTGAACTTCCTAATGTGCACAACCCTGAACAAGCAAAGGCTATGATCGGTAAATCTGCATTATTAGAAGTTAAACTTGTTGAAGATTCAGCAGGTTCAGAAGAAGAGCTTTTAGAAAAGTATAAAGGCAAACTTCCTGACGATAAGATTATTGTTAAAGAGATCAGAAACCGTGGTAAGAGTAGTCAACCAATGATAACCTATCATGTTGTAGCTAAGTTTACTGATCTTACGGGTAAATTATTAAAAACAGCTCAAGCGCGCCGCAATGATTCAAGAGGCATTTCTATGATGGAGCCGGTTATTGCTTTTGAATTTAAACCAGAAGGCGCAGAAAAGTTTTATCAACTTACCAAGAAAAATATAGGCAAATCAATTGCCCTTATTCTTGATAATGAAGTTATTACTGCTCCTCGAGTTAATGAAGCTATTAATGGTTCTGGTCAAATTTCTGGTGATTTTGATATGCAAGAAGCAACTGATATTGCACTTATGTTACGTACTGGTGCTTTTACTGCTCCTGTAGAAGTTATCGAAGAGCGCCATATTGGACCATCTTTAGGTGAGGCTGCAATTTCACAAGGTCTTACTTCATGCCTTATTGGCTTAGCGCTTTTATTCTTGTTTAGCATTATCTTCTATAAACTTGCAGGTTTGTTTGCTTTTATCGTACTATTGTACAATTTATTATTGATTCTCTTTGCCCTTTCTTATTTTCAAGCGGCACTTACGCTTCCTGGTATTGCTGGGATAGTGTTGAGTATCGGCATGGCAATTGATGCTTCGATTTTAATTTATGAACGTATAAAAGAGATGTTAGCAAGTGGAGCTTCACTTAAAAAGGCTGTTGATGAAGGCTTTTCTGGTGCGCTTACCGTGATTTTAGATGCCAATATCACCCATTTTATTGTTGCTGTAGTATTATACTATCTTGGTGCTGGCCCTATCCAAGGCTTTGCGGTTACCATGATTATCGGTATCATTGCAACATTGCTGACCGGAATACTCTTATTACGTGCGATATTTGAATTTTATACTTCAGTTTTGGGTATACAAAAACTTTCAATTTAGTATAATAATAAGTGTCACCCTGGACTCGTTTCAGGGTCTCTTTGTTAGCGCATAAGATGCTGAACCATGTTCAGCATGACAATGGGAAAAAGTTTTAGTTGAAATTAAAGTTTTATGTGGCGGCCCTTCGACGCTGCTCAGGATAAACTAGCCTTGCAGTGTTAGTTATTGAAATTGAAAGTTTTATGTGGCGGCCCTTCGACGCTGCTCAGGATAAACTAGCCTTGCAGTGTTA
>JBIODT010000207.1:0-3371 GCA_044445305.1 Legionellales bacterium
ACCTTAAACATATTAATCTTGAAGGAGTTACCAATATTACTGCTGCAAATCTCGAGTCGTTGCTGAATGCAACACCCGCAATTGAAACAATGAATCTGTCTGCATGCGAACCGATTACCGGGTTTTTAAAAAAAATTCGGTTTGGGCAACTTAACCACCTTAAAGAAATCCTGCTTTCCCGTACGGATATAACCGCCAGTGATCTTGAAAGGCTATTCCAAATGGCGCCCAAACTTGAAAAAATTGATATTGGTTATTGCCCAACTATCTTGGATTTAAAAAATTTAGTTGCTAACAAACCAATGTACAATCTTAAAGAAATTGACTTATCCCGCATCACTACAGCAGGAATACTAGAAGTCTTTTTTAACATTACTCCCGCTATTGAAAAAATACACCTTGCGTACAGTAAAGATATTTCGGCAGCTTTAGAACATTTAAGGCCCCAGCAACTGCCACATCTTAATGAAGTTAACTTTTACCAAGCAAATATCACGGCAACAGCGCTGGAATGCTTGTTAAAAGCAGCACCAAAAATCAAAAAAATCACTCTATCTCACGCGGCATATCTCAAAGGGGCCTTCAGCAACCTGCTCTCAAAGCAATTGAGTGCGCTTGAGGAGATTGACCTCAGTCATACTGATATTGACGCAAATGATATAGAAGCCTTGTTCAGAGCTGCTCCAGCGCTCAAAAAAATTAACCTGATGCATATTAAAAACGGGTTAAGTTGTATCGAAGCATTTAGTCCCAACCAACTGAATAACCTGAAAGAGATTAATTTATTGGGTACTTATGCCACAAAGGCATCTATTATCCATTTGTTTGCGGTCGCACCCTCTCTCGAAAAAGTTAACTTTAATTTATGTCACAAAATGGCAGGCAGTCTAGAACAAATTAAGCCCGAGTACTTGGTTAATCTTCACACTATAGACCTCATGCTTACTGACATCACAGCTAATGATTTGTACTGCTTGCTCAATGCAGCAAGCTCGTTGAGAGAAATTAATCTTCGTGATGCTAAAAATATTACCGGTGGATTTGAACATCTTCAACCAGGCCAACTTTCCAATCTTGAAACAATTCATCTAAGCTATTATGAAATTACAGAGGAAGATCGAGTGGCTTTGCTTAAAGCAGCTCCTTTTGTCCTAGCACACATCGGAAGTGAAGCTGCAAAGAAGCCTGTGCAAGAAAAATTAGATGTATCCTTTTTCAACACCAAGTCTGATACCCCTCCTGAAATGTCCTATACAGAATATTTTCCCAACGTCGTTCCGCAGCGATACCGATTAAATGTTTGGCATCCTCATTTAGACACACTGCAAGCAGGCCCAGATGTTTTTAACAGCCTTGATTTTCATCCAATCGCATTAGATAAAACAAATTACTCCAGCGACGAAAGCTTTTGCTGCCAGAAAGGTGTTAAGCCAGTTCAATCACAAGATGGCACAACCATTATTTTACCTTCACTGGATGTAGAGGAAACGTTATTTGATCTGCAGGTGGTGAATGCCTATAGAAAATTAATCGATATCAGTACAGTTAAAATCCATTACAATGCCGATGCACGATTCTACAGTGTCACACTTCCTGAGGCGGGCGATTATACCATTCATTATCAAGTAGCTATACCAGGCGTGGGTTCCAAGCCTGAATTGCCTTCTGGTCTTGCTCTTATAATAAAGCACTACAATGCTTATGGTATTGATCAACAACCGCTCGAACAGAAATTTTCAACACTGGGTGAATTTGCAACTTATCTAAGAAAAAACCAAGTTGGTAGTTGCATGCACCGCTCCATTGCAGCTTATCAAGAATTACAAAATCAATATCAGGACGTACGAATTGTTCAAAACGATCTACACGCTTTCATCGAAATTAAAATCAACGACAGCTGGTATACAGAAGATTTAGGAGGCTATCCAGCAATACTCAAAAAAGTGCCTATGAAAGTGATGGCTGTGCTCGATGATAGAGGCATTGTTTCACACCACCCCTTAGAGATGGTGCGTTATTCATTAGATGAAGTGCTCAACCAACCCACAAGACCCGCTTTGATTTTAACTACCTCAGACCTTGACGTTCAATATTTTTATTCAAAACTTTGCCAAACCACCCCAGCAGAGCATGTTTTTATTGCACATCATCCTGAGGCTTTAAGTTTGACCGCACAAGGCATCACTATAACCGGTGAAATCAAAACTGCCCACACAGCATTTAATCAATGGTTAAAAGCACATTCTGACACAGTCGGTGTTGTCTGCGTGGATATTCGAGAGTTTAATGCCAGCGAATTAGCGCAGTTAAATGATTTGCTCGATAGGACCATTGAACACCAAAAACTGCCAGAAAATGTAAGAATTGTTTTAATTGACAATCAGTTGCGTGGCTATTATGGACCTGATTTTAGACGACGTGTGCCCAGTAAAACAACGGTAGAATCACCTAAGGAAGCCTGCTTGCTTGCGCCAATCGAGTCAATGCCAGAGCATAGCAAACAGGTTGTTGAGATTGATTTATTTAATTCATGTTACTGGCAGCGTTCATTAATGGGGGCGTGGCAGCTTTATAAAAAGCCAGGCGAGCAAGACTTTTCGTTCCAATGGCAACCAGGGAAACTACTAGAGGCACTTTCTTACCAGCATGTTATTTTAAAAAACCCGCCGTTGTTTGATCCCAATTTTACAACATTTATTGCGGAGCTACAGAGTTTAAAACGAATTGAGTGGGCGGACCAAGTAACGACTGTGCCCCAAGAAACCTGTTTTTACCAGTCAACTGGTTTTGATTGGCAAGGGCTCTCAGCTCATGCCAGTTTACATCACTTATCGGCAGCAGAAGCAGGCTCGACCCATGTTTTAAGTGATGTCAACATCCTCTCTTTTATACAGGATCCCTGTTATGGTTTTTCCCAAGAAACCAACCAATTAGAAAGTCAGGACTCCTGGCTGACGACCCATCAAAAACAAAGGCACGACATCAGCATTGTATGCGCACCAGGGCTATCAGAGGGTGCATTAGCAGAGGTATTAACGGCTGCGATACAACGCAATGTACGCGTACGATTTCTACTGCCTGATAAACAAAAAATTCCTGAGAACTCACCCTTGCATCGATTAAAATTTGCACCAGAACAAGCTGTTTCAGCAGAGAGGGCCGACGACACCTTAGCAACATGGGTTAGTCCCTCAGTCAGCTTTCAATTGTCCGATGATCTGTATTTTAGTGCGCGTCAACAATTGCAGACAACAGCCAATGCCACCTGTTTTGATTTATCTTGCCTTGAGGCAACAGAACTTGGACGTGTTCCTGTTTTGCCAGAAACAATTCGTGCTGATTTTTTGGCAACGGGCAAATTATCCATGCAA
>JBIODT010000208.1:0-3362 GCA_044445305.1 Legionellales bacterium
ACGAAGCAATCCAGCGGCCGTCACTCCGAACTCACTGGATTGCTTCGTGGCCTCGCAATGACGAGCCCTATTGGTTTATTGCGTTTTGCAGTTTTGTGCTGACCTATGGGTAACGGCATGGATGCATCAAGGCTATGCAATCCACCTAAAACCCAAGCTAGTATTGAAGTTATTCAGAAATGAGACAAAGCAATCCAGACAGGTGCCTATGCGGTTTTTCTACATAAAACTGTATTTCGCGCCAACGATTCTATAGTTTGGGCTTTTTACAAAGATGCATGAGGGGTTTTTCATGCCTCTTTGTAAAAAGCCCAATATGATGGCGCGTGACACAATCCTTACATTAACCCAATCGCCCGTGCGCCGTCATAAATGTCCTATTCTCTCAGCAAACACCTTCTCTATGGTCATGATTATCAAAATGCAATTTTCCATCCTGCACTTTTAAAGTTACATGTCCACCATGCACCAACTTTCCGAATAAAAGCTCTTCGGCCAAAGGTTTTTTTACGTTTTCTTGAATCAATCTGGCCATGGGGCGTGCACCCATTACCTTATCGTAACCATGCTCTATTAACCATTCGCGAGCAGATTTCTCAACGATAAAAGTAACCCCTTTATGACTTAATTGCTCATCAAGCTCCATAATAAACTTATCCACCACCAAACCTATAGTCAGTACATCCAGAGGCGCAAAATTAATAACGCCATCAAGTCTGTTTCTAAATTCAGGGCTAAATTGTTTTTTAATGACATCTAATCCATCATGGCTGTTGTCTTGCAATGAAAAACCTATTGAGTTGCGGGTTATTTCACTTGCCCCTGCATTGCTGGTCATTACCAGGATGATGTGTCTAAAATCAGCTTGGCGCCCATTGGTGTCAGTTAAAGTGCCATGGTCCATGATTTGCAACAACAAATTAAACACATCAGGATGGGCTTTCTCAATTTCATCAAGCAATAAAACTGCATGTGGGCTCTTAGTTACGGCCTCAGTTAAAAGACCGCCTTGATCGTAGCCAACGTATCCTGGTGGTGCACCAATCAAGCGAGAAACAGTATGTTTTTCCATGTATTCAGACATGTCAAAACGTAACAACTCTATGCCAAGAACATTCGCCAATTGTCTTGTTACTTCTGTCTTTCCAACGCCAGTAGGTCCTGCAAATAAGAAGCTGCCTACTGGTTTTTGTGCCTCACGAAGACCAGAACGTCCTAATTTAATTGCAGAAGCCAAAGCGGTAATTGCTTCGTCTTGTCCATAAACCAATAACTTTAAATCACGCTCTAAATTACGAAGTGTGTCTTTATCACGGGCCGAAACTTTCTTAATGGGTATGCGTGCAATTTTAGCAACTACACTCTCAATTTCAGTGACACTTATAATTTTTTTCCGTTTATTGGCGGTTAATAGATTTTGATAAGCACCAGCCTCATCAACGACATCTATCGCTTTGTCAGGTAAAAACCTGTCGTTAATGTATTTTGCAGACAACACAGCAGCAGCTTTTAAAGATGGTATTGAAAATTTAACGCCATGGTGCTCCTCTAGGCGCCCTTTTAAACCTTTTAAGATTTCAAAAGTTTCATCAATAGTGGGTTCTGAAATGTCAATTTTTTGGAACCGTCTTGCCAAAGCCCGGTCTTTTTCAAAAATACCACGATATTCCTGATAAGTAGTTGAACCTATGCATTTCAATTCACCATTTGCCAATAAAGGCTTTATTAAGTTGGATGCATCCATAACACCACCGGAAGCCGCACCTGCGCCGATAATAGTATGAATTTCATCTATAAATAAAACAGCACCTTCTTGTTGTCCCAGTTGTTTTAATACAGCCTTTAGACGTTTTTCGAAATCGCCACGGTATTTGGTTCCTGCTAATAAAGATCCTAAATCGAGAGAATAGACGACGCAACCACGAATGGCATCAGGGATTTCACCCTCAACGATACGTCGCGCCAAACCTTCAGCAATTGCTGTTTTACCTACACCCGCCTCACCAACTAACAATGGATTGTTTTTTCGACGACGGCATAAGACTTGAATAGTACGTTGTATTTCTTCATGACGACCAATCAATGGGTCAATTTTACCTTGCTTTGCACGCCTGTTTAGGTTCATGCAATAACTCTCTAGTGGCGATTCACTGCCCTCTGAGGACATCATGTCCTCATCCATAGAGCCATTCTGATTATCCCTGATCTCGTTGCTTTGGTATTTTGAAACACCATGTGAGATGTAATTGATAACATCCAGTCGAGTAATGTTTTCACGACGTAAGAAGTATACTGCTTGGCTTTCTTGCTCACTGAATAAAGCAGCCAATACATTTGCACCTGTTACTTCAGTTTTTCCTGCAGATTGCACATGAAATACGGCGCGTTGTAGTACACGTTGAAAACCTAAGGTAGGTTGGGTTTCTCTGTCTAGCTCTTCTAAAGGAATTCTAGGAGTGGTTTCATCAATAAAGTCGATTAAATCACGACGTAAGGTTTCTATATTGGCGTCACATGCCTGCAGCACATTACCTGCCGCAGGATTGTCAAGCAAAGACAACAGCAAATGCTCAACAGTCATAAACTCATGACGCTTTTCCTTTGCTTCCTTGAAGGCGTGATTCAAGGTGAATTCAAGTTCTTTATTTAACATTGTCATTGCTCCTAATCCAGCCTATCCAGTTATTCGGATTCCATTTGCGACAGCAATGGATGCTGATTCATTCTGGCATACTCATTAACCAAGGCGACCTTTGTTTCCGCAATGTCTCGCGTAAACACCCCACATACGCCTTTACCTTGAGTATGAACTTGCAACATCACCTGAACCGCGGTTTCCTCATTTAAATGAAAAAAATGTTTCAGCACATCTACCACAAAATCCATGGGCGTATAGTCGTCATTAAGCAAAACAACCCTATACTTTTTTGGAACCTTAATAGATGTACTTACACCTGTTTCTGCTACCTCGTGTCTAACGAGTTCATCTAAACTTTGCCTGCTCATAAATCACAACCCCATACTATTTTTATAGACTGCCCACACACATTTGGCCAGTAAAATCAGTTAAATTTAATGAAATAAATAAGGTTTGAAATATTCAATAACATATTGATTGTGTTTGAATCATATCTGCATGAAAAATCCCTCATGCAAATATGATTATATCTGCGCTGAATTAGGGCCATTATAGTAGAATTGACGACAAGCCCGAGTACAACGTTTCACTGATTCGGTCTGGCGACATCTCATCTTGCATTCATCTTTGAGCGATGGAAGGTCGTTAATGATTCTATACTACGCTGGGTATAGTAACGGAGACCCTTCTCCCGCCGGCGGGAGAAGGCGCCCGACAGAGCGGA
>JBIODT010000209.1:0-3344 GCA_044445305.1 Legionellales bacterium
ACTATCTCCCGGCCAACGATCACAATAGCGGGGAGGGTTATATAGCTTATGTCCTTAGCAGCCACTAAGAGCAGCAAGCTTGTTGATACCAATAGTTTGTCAGCAACAGGATCAAGAAAAGCACCGAAGGGAGACATCATTTTAAGTTTGCGTGCAAGATAGCCATCCAACCAATCGGTAAAGCCGGCAGTTGCAAAAATACCTGCTGCAACTGCGTGTGCATGGTTAAAAGGCAAATAAAATACTATTACCAATACTGGGATCAGCAGGATGCGTGATAGGGTTAATAAATTTGGCAAACTGGTTAATGTACTCACGGCTTTATACTCCCGTTGACGCATTTGGCAATTTTAGAAAATGTGCCAACAGCTGATAATCATCAAATACTGCCATAGCACCAGCAGTTTTAAGGTCTGCTTCTTGTTGGTGGTAAAAGTCCACGCCTACAGCAGCAACATGAATGCTGTGTGCCATTTGCATGTCGCTCTCAGAATCACCTATCATCAGCGTTAATGACGGGTCGACATCAAACTCTGCCATAATTTCTTCTAACATTTGTGGACAGGGTTTGGCAGGCACCTGGCCTGCAGAGCGTGTTATTTTTATTAAACCATCTAAACCAGTAGCCTGTAGGGCGCGCAATAAGGATTGATGTCCTTTGTTGGTTGCAACAGCAATGTCTATTTTTGCAGCATGTAATTGTTGTATAAATTCCATGGCACCTGGAATTAAACAGACTTCTGTAGGACGAGACACCATGGCTTGTTGTACGGTTTGTAACAATTGCTCATGTTGTGCGCTTAACAAGTGGGGGAATAGTTTTTTTAAGGCTTGGACCAAGCCCAGATCCACATATTTTCTTGCTTGGTAAGGATCCAGTGCTCCAAAATTAAGTGTACTTGCTTCAGTGGCTATTGTATGTAAAATCGGCCCCAAGGTATCTGAAATCGTTCCTTCCCAATCAAATACTACTAACTGATATGGCTTACTCATTGCTCACTATGCTCCTTGCACGTAATTGTTTCAGTGTAGAAGCAAATCGATCATCTACATTGGCTTGAAATAGCTGTTTTGTTCCATTTAACTCAAATTGAATGGATCTGGCATGCAAATAAAGACGATTTTGATGACTGTCTAATCCCTCTACCTCACCTGCAATAGAGCCATATTTTTCGTCACCAACAATCACATGCCCCAAATGCGCGCTGTGAACGCGAATTTGATGGGTACGCCCTGTTTTGGGGCTTGCTTCAACCCAACATGACTGCTGGTAATTTTCCAGCAATTTAAAGTCCGTTTCTGATGCTTTACCACTTTCTTTAACAGACACAATTCGCTCTCCTGATTGCAGCGTGTTTTTTTCAAGGGCTGCAGATACAGTTATTTTCTTTTTTCCTTCCCAAGGCCGAGTCCATATCGCCCAATAAATTTTTTGAACTTCGCGTGCTGTAAGTAAAGCCTGGATAGCTCGTAACGCACTTCTTTTTTTAGCCAATAAGAGGCAACCAGAAGTTTCTTTATCTAACCGATGAACTAACTCTAAATAGGGCAGATCGGGCCTGGTTTTTCTGAGTGCTTCAATGACACCCAGACTTAAGCCACTGCCTCCATGAACCGCGATGCCGGTCGGTTTGTTAATGACTAACAGACATGGATCTTCGAAAATAATACATTGATTAAGACGTTTTGCCAAAGCATCTCCAACAAATATTTCTTTGGACTCCGAAGTACGAATGGGTGGGATACGTACACTGTCTCCTGCATGAAGTCGTGACGAGGCCTGAGCTCTTTTTTTGTTAACACGAACCTCGCCACCGCGAATTATTCTATAGATATGTCTTCTAGGAAGACCCTTTAAGATACGTATTAAATAATTATCTAAACGTTGTCCTTCTTCCTCGTTATTAATTTCTTTATAGCTTACTTCATTCATTGTCAATAAACCTGTTTTCTGGACGTGAATTCTTTGATACAATCACACATCGCATGGGAAAAATCCCTAGTGACCGAATTATAACTTATAAAACAAGAAATAGTTTAGGATTGTGAACAAAATACTTCCTGGGTGTGCGCAAATACAATACTCGTAGTTTTGTGCTGGCACAGAATGTTGTTTCGTTAACGATCTTTTTAGTCGAGTTGTTTTCGACAGAGATTTATTCTTAAATTCGCTAAAGCGAGCTTAAATCGTTTTGGCTGCCGAAAGAAAAACAAAAAGCGCTTTCATTTAAATCGAAAGACATAAGGAATCGACCCAGTACCAGAGTTAACTTGATTATTTAGACAGATACCTGCGCATGCCCGACATGCTTTATCTTGATTGCAAATTATTTTAGGGTCTTTGCACGCCTCATAATAAAGGCTTTATTTTTCAACCCAATTAATCCGCAATCAGTTTATTTCACAGCGTGCCCCTTTCATTAAGAAGGGAACATGCGCATGGTCTGTATACAAGGTCTGGGTCAGGTTAAAGATCATGCCTCTGAAACTAGAGTGCTTTTTTAAGGCGTTGTGACCAGATTAGTTGGTTATAAGACCTAGAGTGCATTGAGCCTTACACTGTTATCATTTAAATGTTTGCGCCCTAATATATGGGGTTAGTTATGGAAAAAATGTTGATCAACGCGATGCAAACTGAAGAAGTTCGTGTGGCGCTAATTAAAGACAATTATTTATTTGACTTGGACATTGAATGTCCAGGTGAGGTAAAGAAAAAAGGCAATATTTACAAGGCGGTTGTAACTAGAAGAGAGCCAAGTCTTGATGCTGTTTTTGTTGAGTATGGCTCCAAACGCCAAGGATTTTTGCCACTTAAAGAAATTGCTCCAGAGTATTTAAGTAGAAATCCTGATGATTTTGGTGATGATAAGCCACCCATTACGACCTTAATTCGTGAAGGCCAAGAGCTGCTGATTCAGGTCGATAAAGAAGAGCGGGGCAATAAGGGTGCTGCACTTACTACGTTTATAACGCTAGCCGGTTGCTATTTAGTCTTAATGCCTAATAATCCGCGGTCTGGAGGTATTTCAAGGCGCATTGAAGGTGATGAGCGTGATGAGCTGCGTGAAACGCTCAACGCATTAAATTTGCCTGAAGAAATGGGCCTTATTATTCGTACTGCAGGTGTGGGAAAAAGCCAGGATGAATTGCAAGACGACTTAAGCATGCTTTGCAATCAATGGCAGTCAATAAAACAAGCATACCAAACAGAGTTGGCACCTTGCTTAATTCACCAAGAGGGCGATGTTATTATACGCTCTATTCGTGATAATTTACGCAAATCAATTAGTGAAATTATAATCGATGATCAGATTTCATATATTAAAGCCAAACAGTATATTGAA
>JBIODT010000210.1:0-3320 GCA_044445305.1 Legionellales bacterium
ATTTTAAGAGCTATAAGATGGATGAATGCATTTGAATTTGAATTAATGTAAAATTATTTGACAAGCGCATTGTTATTCGTTTTAATGTAGAGGTAATTGGGCAAGAGTAGACAATTTACAGAACAAAAAACGCTTTATCGCGGGCGAGCGTTCTGGCATTTAGGATGGTGGCGTGGTGCTCGAGGTATAGAATCACCTTGTCCGGGGTCGTCGGTAAAAGACCGCCCCAAGCGATGAAGTGTCGAATATCACTTCTATAGGCCTGACGGGTATTGACGCTGGTGGCATGCTGGATATAGTGATGGGAGGGCTTTGTGCCTACCTCGTTACGTGGCGGCTGTATCATTTCCTTGCTTTCAGGCATCCCATTCCTCTTCTATTCGTCCTTTTGGAAAGTTTACCACATAGGGTACGATAAATTAGGTTATCCGACCCTGGGTCGATTAGGGTGTGTTTTATTATCCTGCGGTACACTCTATTGTAGGCGGCTTTCAGGAGAACCTCCTAGTGGGGAATTTTAATCATTCATATCACAAGATTATATCTAGCCGACTTTCTTCAGCTGAAGAGAAAATGAAAAGTGTATTTAAAAGAGGTAATTATCAGACTTATTGGCTACAATAGAGATTGCAACTATGGAGTTCTATTCTAGATATGTGCATGGAAATCTCCATAAAGTTACATTGTCTTTTAAAGATGACAAAAGCTGGTATTCCGGCTCCGCCAAGAATGGGATTCATCTGAAATGAAAAAAATATTCTATAGGGTAATAAAGATGTTAGGCATTGCCCTTGTGGGTTCCATAGTAATATCCTTAATCGAAAATCTTACATTTGAAATCTATTACTATCAACCTTTGTTTAGCAAATATCAAAATAAATCAACAGATGACATGTTATGTAACCCTCCATCAAATTTTGAAAAAAGATTCTATAATTTCATTTTTGCAGAGCATAAGCAAATCAACCCAAATTATAACCCATTCGAAAACAATTTAGTTATAAACAGATATGGTGCATTTCTTTCGAAATTCAGTGATCTGAACAGTGATCAGGAAGTAGAGAGGATGATAAATGAGATAGAAAGCGACTCAAAATTTTGTAGATTAAAAATGAAATATCCTGTTCAAGCGTTTGCTGGTGCTACAATTGGCGCTGCATTGAATCCACTTCACTTAATTTTCGGTTATTTTTTATTAATTTTCATATTCAATATAGCAAACCATACTACCTATACAGCACCAAAAGCAATAAAAAAAGCAAAATACAGCGATACACTTGTAAATTGGCAAATCGAATCCATTATGAATAGCTTGATCCGCATGGATGATCAAGATATCTCTGTTGTTATTGTTTTCATTGCGGCAATAAGAAACAACCTTCTTGCAATCACTGGGTTTGATATAAACCATATGAATAATTTTACAGAAAATGAAATAAAATTGTGCAATAAAACAATAGATTTAATGTTGGGGTCATCTGATATATATGACGAAGCTCTTATGCATACAGCCGCTAAAATAGCAAAAGTCAAGATTGCTTCACTTGATTCTCATGTAAAGCTTAGCTATGAAAAACTTGTTTTAAATCTAAAACGCGGATTGCCACATGTCCAAGAATCAAAAAAACGACTTGAAAAAATTTACCAGTATAAGATTAATATTAATGGCTATAATGGTTTCTTTGATATGGATCAATAAATTTATTACCAAGCGTGCTGTATTTTGCTGTTGAATTATGCTCGTCGACAAAGCAGATTAGGCAAACATTTGCATGTTTTCGGCAGTAATTAATAGTCCTTTATAGGCTGCGAACATCGATAGTGGGTAAAGAAGGCCTTTGGCTTTCCTACAAACTATAGCTAGATTTAATAGGAAATTGTGCTTATCCGCTTAAAAATCCTCATCGCTAAGTACTATAATTATCTATTCCACATCTACTACACTTAATTACATTCGCCATATAAATCTTCGTTGACTGTAGCACAGCTTTGGAACCGAGGTCAAAACAAGCTGAACAAAATGCTGGCGCCATTTCTGGCTCTTTAGTTCCCTTGATGACGTAAGCGTATATTCCATTCTTCCAAGATACAAGCTCATATTTATCTTTCTCAGCATCCCATTTTTCTTTATCGGAAATTTGCCTTTCAAGGTCACGTATACGTTCCATTAAACTAGCGCGCTCATCATTAGCTGCTTTTGCACTTTCTTGCACTGAAATAATTATATTATTCAAATCAATAACCTTATCTTGTATAAGATGAAGATCACGCAAATTCGTTATAGTTTTTATAATATCCATAGCAGTTGTTATAGACGACAATACACCGGATATATCTGCAATGTTCATTATAACATTAGCTCCTTTGTTATGCATATAAAGTTTGGTAAACTTAATTATTCAAGTGAAAATAAATTCAATTTTCTTTTATGATATTGTTTTCATCACAATACATACAATTTGAATCATTTTCTTTGGAATCTAAAATTTCATTAATATCACTTTTGCTATCAGCAAAGGCAACTTCGCAGTTACTGCAAATCCTTATGTGGTGTGCCCCCGAACAAATAACACAGTGTGTAATAAGATGTTTTTTTTCATCCAAAATTACTGAGGTTGTATTTTCACCGCTACAAAAGAGGCAAGGTTTTTCTAAAATATCATTGTAGACAGGCGATTCGAAGAATTTAATTTCTTTTGTTATCTTTTCTGAATTCAGCATCTCTAACCCCCGCGATATAGTTATCCGACAAAATATACATTAAAACATCTAAAACAGAACTGAATCCATTCTACCCCCATTTTGGGAAGCTTGCCAGATAGGGACAGATAGCTTGGATTATCCGACCCTACGATATATTCGGTTATCAGTCCCAACAGCACATCGAGGCGGACAGATTATGAGCTCCTTACAGTTCTCATAGCAATCAGTTGCCACAAATAATATTGGCTAGATCACTTAGCCAAGAAGCCTATCAAGGATAATTACCGGGTAGGGGACCCTCGACGCAAGGAACTCCAGGTGGTATTCTCGATATTTATTGATATTGAATAGCTAGGACTAAGACTTATGACAAACCCAACAACACAAACACGCCTCATCTCTCATGCAGAGGCCCCGATATCAATTGAAAAAACTATAGATTTGATTAGCACACGTATACGTCAGGAGGGCGACAAACCCTATGCCACTGTAGCGTATCAACTGACACTTTTGCAAAATCTCAGCCAATTTGAATTTGGGCGTTTCCTGTTACAACACCAAGGCGTCAATGGATATTGGACGCATTATATGCTCACTCATCCTTGGCATCCAAATAA
>JBIODT010000211.1:0-3316 GCA_044445305.1 Legionellales bacterium
GCATCATTCCTGTTATTTATTATTGGATTAAGGTACCTGTTAGTCACTATTTAGGCCTGTCCTCCTTATCCCTGTTACTTATTTTAGCCTCAGTCTTATTGATGGTAGAAATAATACGCATTCAACAAGGATGGCTGTTTTTTTGTCAGCGTGAATATGAAAGAAAGACCCCTTCTGCTTTCATATGGACAGGATTAGGCCTGATTGTTGTATTAATATTTGCACCACAATATCATGGTTATGAGGCCGCGTTTACATTCCCTATTATTTGGTCATTAGCTGTAGGTGATCCTTTATTAGGCGAATGCAGAAGAATGGGGTATGCTCCAACTGCTGCCGTTTTAATTACCCTGCTCCCATTAAGCATTATTTGGTTGTTAACCAGTATTTGGTTTACTACCCCTTATTGGCTTATACTTGTACTTCCAGGATTAGCCATTCTTGCAGAATGGCCAAGTATAAGATGGCTTGATGATAATTTTATAATGATGACAGTACCGCTTCTATTTATTAAGCTTTTTGTAACCATTCAGCCCCCTGTATAAAATTGGGTGAAGCTATTTTATAACCCGTATTAGCGCAGTACTGACACGATCCTAAACTCTAACTAAGACAATAATGATAAATTTTACCACAATTACTTTAAAGCAATTTCTCAGTGAATACTGGCAAAAAAAACCTTTTGTGTTCCGCCAAGCCATACCTAATTTTATTAATCCGCTGTCACCTGATGAGTTAGCCGGCCTTGCACTAGAGGAAGACGTTGAAAGCCGCATCGTCTATGAAACACCTGATGAAAAACCCAATTGGCATTTAAAAAAAGGGCCATTTTTAGAATCAGACTTTATAAATGCACAAAAGACACACTGGACCTTACTGGTACAAGGAGTGGATAGATTCATTCCTGAAGTCTATGAGTTACTGAATCAGTTTGATTTTATACCCCAATGGCGCATAGACGATGTGATGATCTCTTATGCAGTACCTGGTGGCAGTGTAGGACCTCACTACGATAATTATGATGTTTTTTTATATCAAGCCCAAGGACGACGAGAATGGTCCCTAACTACACAAAAATGCACCAGCAGTAATTATATAGAAAACTTAGAATTACGCATAATGGATGAATTTAATGTTGAGGAGCAATTTATTCTTGAAGAAGGTGACATGCTCTATCTTCCAGCACACATTGGCCATTATGGGATCGCTCTTTCTGAAGACTGTATGACCTATTCCTTCGGCTATAGGAGCTATCAAGGGCAAGAACTATGGGACAGTATTGGGGACTATATCTCTGAAAAAGACCTCTTTAACAATCTGTACCAGGATCCAGACTGGTCCACTTTAAAGAACTCATCTGAGCTGACGCAACCTGCGTGGAAGAGTGCCCAAGAATTATTACAAAAGCTCATTAACGACGAACAACTCATGAAATCCTGGTTTGGCTGCTTTGCTACACGACTGGATCAGCAAGCAGAGCAACAATTACCCATTCCTTTAGATGAAGATGAATTAATAGACCAACAGCATTTTATTGACGACTTACAACAAGGAGCAGATCTGATAAGAGATTCATCCTGTCGGTTCGCATACCAACTTGCCGACGAACAATCGGCCTGTCAGTTTTATATTAATGGCTGTCAATGGGACGTTGAAAATGTACCTGAAGATTTAGTGGGTTTTATTGCCAACAACCGCTTGCTGCCAACCAATTTTCTCAGTCAATATTTAACTGATTCAAACGCGCAATTATTTCTGTATGAGTTATGGAAATTGCAGTGGTTAAGATTTGCTCACTAGAAACCAACTGCACAAAAAATGAGTATAATAAGCGATGAAAAATACAATTATCATGACCTTGGGTCGTACTCAACCGCCTCACAAAGCGCATATCAATATGTTGACAAAAGCGTTTCTCGGCTTGCAACCTGATGAAATATTAGTTCATATGATTGGATCGACCAATGTCGATATGATCTCAAGCGGTAAGAATATCCTGTCTTTTGCGGAACGTGAAGACATCTTTTTAACCTGCTTGCAGACGGAGTTACATGAAAAAGGATGTACGTTAACCCGTCTACAGATACAGGAAAAATTCAAATGCAAGGAACTGGCTGATCAATCAGACAGCACCGCTTCCTTTCCTAGCGAGGCCATGCGCAATGCCAGAGATGACGCAAAAGGGCAGGCTCTGGCATTTTTCAGCAAAGACAAGCCTGTATTTTATCAGGCATGTCCTGCACATTCCTCCTGGAAAGCCGAGCTGCGCCCAGACATGGAAGAAAAATTGTATCAATTAATCCAACAAAGAAAAGCAAGCTCTGGCAATAACAACTGGGGCGAGTATTGGATTAGAGATGAGAACAACAATCCATTGACTAAAATAGACAAAGATACAGGAATGCCAAGGCCTGTTTATGGCTATGGTGTTAATTATATTGCCTGGGGAATTATTATCCTTAATACTTTGAAAGAACTCTTACCAAAAACCGATGATGGCAACCTGTCGGAAGTTATTTATGAAGTATGTGGGAAAGATGCCGGAACTCAGGAATACATTGATTTATTGGATTTTCTTGCAACAGAATTTCAACAACAGCTTGGATTTCGTTTCAAATTACGTCTTACTGAAGTAGAACAATTAAATAACAAAACCATCAATGCTACTGACATACGTTCTGCACTGTTAGCTTTAGCTAAAGAAAACTGCTCTATGGAACAGGCGCTAGCAAAAAGGAACAACAATCCATTATCCACTTTGCATTTTTTACCTGAGTATTCTTTTGCAGTAGCCTATAAGAAAATAAGTTCACTGTATAAATTTGAACAGCTTCGAAATGAGCAGATGCTTGCCTTGAGTCCATACGGATTGTTCTTTGACGACACGCAAAACACACCACAGTCCGCCAGTTCAGCTGTACCTGTCATTAAATCCAATCTATGAAGGGCTATTTCGTAACCTCGCAATGACGAGCCCTATTAGTTCATCGCATTTTTCAGTTTTGTTCATCCATATCGAGATCCACAAGCCACCTCATGAAAAACAGTTGTTAATTCAAACACCGCACTCAAACAGCCCGTCATTGGGAGGCCACGAAGCAGCGCCCTCACTCCGAACCGCTGGATTGCTTCGTAACCTCGCAATGACGAGCCCTATTAGTTCATCGCATTTTTCAGTTTTGTTCATCCATATCGCTCTTCACAAGCCACCTCATGAAAAACAGTTGTTAATTCAAACACCGCACTCAAACAGCCCGTCATTGCGAGGCCACGAAGCAGCGCCCTCACTCCGAACCGCTGGATTAATAGTATGGAC
>JBIODT010000212.1:0-3308 GCA_044445305.1 Legionellales bacterium
CAGGACTGCCCTTAGTGGAAGCACTTAAATCGGTAGCTGGCGCAACTGGTAATATTGTTTACGCCCAAGCAACTGAAAAAATTAAAGAGGAAGTCTCAACTGGTCAACAAATGAATGTTGCAATGGAAAATACGCATCTGTTTCCCAATATGGTGATACAAATGGTTGCCATTGGTGAAGAAGCTGGTGCATTAGAAAAAATGTTAAGTAAAGTTTCCGATTTTTATGAAGAGGATGTGGACAATGCTGTTGACTCTCTGAGTACTTTGTTAGAACCGGTTATTATGGTTATTTTAGGCGTTTTGGTTGGTGGCCTCGTAGTTGCAATGTACCTGCCTATTTTTAAACTGGGATCGGTGGTCTAAGTGCTATATAAACAGGAGTCTTATGCTCATATTACATAATACCTACTACATGTATTTCATGATTGCCCTCTTTTCTCTGGCTGTAGGCAGTCTACTCAATGTGATTATTTACCGTTTGCCCATTATGTTGCAGACGGAATGGCGACAACAATGCTGTGACCTCCTTCAAGTTGAATCCAAGAAAGGCAGCAACCTTAATTTATTTTTTCCTCGCTCGTTCTGTCCTCATTGTCAAACTTTAGTAAAGGCATGGCAGAATATTCCAATAATCAGTTATCTGTTCTTAAAAGGAAAATGTTATCAATGCCACGGGCCTATTTCAATTCGTTATCCATTGATTGAACTATTAACCTTGGTTTTATCCTTCTATGCAACTTGGCACTTTGGCCTTACCTTACAGCTGCCTTTTGTCTTGGTAGCCATTTGGCTGTTAATTTGTTTGTTTTTCATTGATCTTGACCACCAAATACTACCTGACAGCCTCACCTTAAGTTTACTTTGGCTGGGTCTTCTTGCTAACACTCAAAATCTGTTTACTTCACTGCCTGACGCTGTTTTTAGTGCGGCTGGTGCATACCTGGTCTTATGGCTTTTCATAAAAATTTTTTATTTGCTTACAGGAAAAATTGGCATGGGCAATGGTGATTTTAAACTGTTTGCTGCTTTTGGAGCTTGGTTTGGTTGGACCATGCTGCCACTTATTCTCTTGTTGTCATCCATCACAGGCGTCATTGTAGGGATCATTTATTTGAAGTTGCAGAATAAAACCACAGACACAGCGATTCCTTTTGGCCCTTTCTTGTGTGCAGCAGGACTTGTTGCCCTGTTTTGGGGGCACCGTATTTTAAATTGGTATTTACATATCTGGATTTGATCGCTATCCGACCATGCGCACCTTTATTGCAGGTTGAAAAGCGACCTTGTAGTTAAAAACAAAACCTTGGTAAGCACTTTAAGTTCATGGTGTTACAGAGCCACTGCATGTGCTGTTGTTTTTTTATTTATTCGCTATGCTGCCATATATGGCAAATGGTTGTTTTTTGACAAATGCCCAATACCTATCTCCATAAGACCAATGCCAATATTCAGTAGGATAATTTACAAATCCTACATTGCTTAATACGTGGCTCATGATCTGTCGATTGGTTTTGGCTTCATCAGAAATTATTTTTGAATTAGTAAATGATAAACCGCCATCTTTATCCTGCATCCAGTCTTTGGGGTGAATTCCCATATTCAGAGGTTTGCCATCATCATCAATCAAATATACATCAATAGCTGCACCAGTAGAATGTGGTGGAATATTTTTGGAGCCATCTTGATTGATAACAGGTGATACCAATTTAGTTGTCTCATTAAAAATATCAGCCAAAGGCCAATCAAAATGCCTTGATTTTACGTTTTTATATTGTTCTTCAAAAATCATTTTTTGAAGATGAAGGCTACGATATCCTTCATATAAACAAAAATGCATTCCCTTAGGAAGTTGAGCATTAGCTTCTTTCAATTTTTCATAAACACTTTTTCGCAAAAACGTGTAGTTGGTATTATTTTTAATTTCAGGTGATGGTCCATATACAATCGCTGTTTGTTTTGTTAAATCAACCAGATTTTCATGATTATCACGAATAGGGATTTTAAGAACAATAGGGTCAGCAATTAACGTTACTTTTGGTGGTGTTGCATAAACACTAGACATGATTGTTCCCATTAATATAATGAATAAGTAGCGGGGAAATTGATTCTTCTGCTCGCCAAACATATTATCCTCCTTTATGATTCACAAATCTTGTTTAGTAAAGCCGCTAAGCGACATCCTGCCGATGCAATTTGTTTTTGTGTAATCATCTGTGCCTCTGATTGATATTGTTTGCCAGGAGTGGTTCCAGGTCCAATTTTATACACCTGCGTTACGGCCAATTGATGAGACAGATTAACCCATTGTTCTGGCCCCCCTTCAGCAGCCATCTGACAAGGCCAGTTTTCTTCTAACTCGTGTGCTCTATTTTTTATCTGATACTTGGTACTGAGCCCAACAAGAGACCCGGCCCCTTTATCCCAATATTGATGCAAATTGCGACCTATAGGGTTGCTGCCCAATAAAAATAAGTTGCCCCCTAAATCACCTTGAGGCTGTTGCTGACTTACTAAAGTTGCTGTATGTAAAGGCTGATGAATGTCACCAACAACATGAATGAGAATGCGTAAACCTAGGCCTTTATCGGATACGCTTGATTTTTTTGATGACAACACTGCCGTTGCCTGCTTTATTGCCCACAATGCATTGTGCTCTTGAATAGAAGGAAGTGACGTTGCATCTTTAGAAAAGGGTAAATCAATATAATGAAGTGAGTCAAACCAATGAACGTCTTTAGTCTTTAAGACATCCAGCCAAATGGAAGAATAAACAAAGCTGTTGTTTTTTGAATAAGTACGCACGGAGTTATTGTATTTAGAACAGATGTATTTCGCTTTGGGTGTTAAATTATCATAAGCTATTTGCGCTATCAATTGATGTCCCATTGCATTCCATGAATGGCAATTGAGTGCAAACAGCAAGGAACTGAAAAAAAACACGATACGCAACATACGTCACTCCATTTAGTATGACCTGCAAATACCACCATCCCTGGTGGTTACGTCTACGATAAGTACGGTGACCACGCAGGTTCTTGTACGTCGCCTTCGCGAGCAGGGAGTCTCATTCTAATTCTTCCATCAATAGAAACGATACCTAAAACCCCTTTATCTTGAAAGTGTGTTGCATAAAGTATTAAGCGGCTGTTTGGGGATGCTGATGGTGATTCATCCATTCCAGAAAAGGTTAAACTGGCAATTGGACCACCTGATGCATTTTGCAAGCCTATATTAAATTGCTTGTCATCTCTATGGAGCATCACAATATTTTTCATATCTGGGGTAAAGGATGCGCGTGCATTGTAA
>JBIODT010000213.1:0-3300 GCA_044445305.1 Legionellales bacterium
ATTTTTAATACAACAAGGGTTCCTTATGCGCACACCAAGAGGTAGAATGGCTACTCCTAGAGCGTACCAGCATTTTGGTCTGAGCGTGGTCGAATAAAAATTAAAGATCTGCCTCTGTAGGTTGGTTGTTGTTTGAGAGACAACCTAGGGACTTGGATACGATTGGAGAAAGAAAGATGAGTGGTCAAGCAAATGTATTGATGTATTTTTTACAAGCAGGATTGGTTGTTAAATCGGTCATGATTTTATTAGTAGCTGCTTCGGTTACCTCATGGACTTTAATAGTTCAACGGGCTTGGTTTTTTAAGCGTAAAAAACAAGTGACGGATGTATTTAGCCGTAGGTTTTGGGACAGCGGTGACTTGAGTAAACTGTATGCTGACATTGATAGTGATTCTGATGAGCAACACGGAATGGCAGCAATCTTTCATTCTGGATTTAAAGAATTTATCCGATCCAGAAAAAACGGCAGCATTACTCTTGAACCCATACAACGAGTCATGCAAATAAGCCACGCCAAAGAAGCTGAAAAATTAGAGGAGCATTTACCTTTTTTTGCATCAGTAGGTTCTATTGCACCTTATGTTGGCCTATTTGGTACAGTTTGGGGTATAATGACATCATTTCAAGCACTGGGTCATGCCCAACAAGCAACTATTGCGATGGTTGCCCCTGGAATTTCAGAAGCATTGGTTGCAACAGCATTAGGTTTGTTTACAGCAATACCCGCAGTTATTGCTTATAATCGGTACACGACACGTGCTAATGGCTTGTTAAATCGTTTTGACCTGTTTCAAGAAGAATTAATATCACTTATAGAACAACAAACAAGTGGTGCAGCTAAAGGATAATGAGCAGATGATAAGAAAAAGAGCCAAACGTGAACGTCCAATTTCTGAAATTAACGTTGTTCCTTATATAGATGTTATGTTGGTTTTATTGGTTATTTTTATGATTACTGCACCCATGTTGTCTCAAGGGGTTACTGTTGATCTGCCTAAAGCGGCCAGCCAGACTTTGAGCCCAACTGAAAGAGAACCCATTATTGTTTCAGTCAACCAACAAGGCATTTATTTTCTTAACATAAGCAGTACACCGGCAGATCCTATTGAAGCACAGGCTTTAGTTGTGCGTGTTGCCGCTGAATTAGAGCTGGCCAAACAATCAGGACAAAAATTAAATGTTTTGGTTAAAGGAGATCAAGGTGTTGTTTATGGTAAAGTGGTGCAGGCCATGGGATTATTAAAACAAGCAGGTGCTGAGCAAGTTGGATTGCTGACTGATTCGGAAACCTCTGATTTAGAGGGTAAAGCATGACCATTGCACCCAGTTATCGTAAGGCTTTTTATGTCGCAATATCCTTGCATCTTTGTATAGTAGTTCTGCTTATAACTGAGTCTTCAAGCAAAAGACCGGTGATGACTATGGAGGCGAAAAATTCACAGACCTTCGAGGAACTTGCACCATCCACACCTCCAGTTGAAGTAGTAAAGGCTGTCAGCGTGGACAGCAAGGAAATAATGGCAACGGTTAGCCGCTTAAAACAAGAACGAGATCAACAACAAAAAGCCGAAGTCAGCAGGCAAAAAGAACTTAACCGTCAGGTCGAAGTAGCGACGCAACAAAGAATAAAAGAACAACAGCAAATTACTCACTTAAAAGAAGAGGCTAATAAAATTGCTGTTGCCCGAAAACTGCAAGCTGAAGAAGAGAAAAAGCATTTAAAGGCATTGGCAGAACAAAAAATAGTAGAATCCAAACGCATTAAAGAATTACAAGAACAAAAAGAGAAGTTAGTACAAGAACAAAAATTAGAAAAGCAAAAGCTTGCTGAATTGAGCAAGAAAAAAACTGAAGAAAAAAAGAAAGCCGACACACTCAAAATGGAGCAAGCTAAAGCCAAAGCAGAGAAGGCACATGCAGATAAAGCCCGTGCAGAACAAGCTAAAGCCGAAACAGCCAAAAAAACACAAAGAGATGCAGCGGCTGCAGCGCAACGGGCAGCACAGGGTGCTGCCAATCAAGCGAGGATCGCAGGAGAGGTTGATAAATATAAAGCGCTCATTGTTAATGCAATAGGCAGAAATTGGATCTTACCTGAAAATGCTGATAGTAGCTTGTCCAGTCAGTTCCGAATAAGGCTTGCGCCAGATGGAATGGTTTTAGATGTTGCTTTGACTCGTAGCAGTGGTGACACGCTTCTTGATAGATCAGCGCAAACAGCTATATTTAAGGCCTCACCACTTCCCGTACCCACAGACGCAGAAACTTTTAATCTGTTTCGTGATATTAGTTTAACCGTTCGTCCAGAACAAATTAGGGGGTAGTACTCGTGATCAATAAAATTATCGCCGTATTTTTTTTATTAATAAGCAACCAACTTTTTGCGCTTGATTTAGAGTTGACACAAGGTATTAGTTCCGCATTACCTATCGCTATTAACTCATTTGGCTCAGATCCAAGTGCTTTAGAGTTGGGCCATGTACTTGCCAATGATTTGACTTTATCAGGCCAATTTAAAATTGTATCAGGTCCTGAAAGTCCTAATGCCCAATCATCCATAAATACATTAAAGCAGCTTGGCGCAGACAGCGTTGTGACTGGACATGTAAGCCAAAGCGGGGGTCGTTATGAGGTCAGTTTTACTTTGGCAGATGCCGTGGCTAACGGCACTGTTTTACTTACTAAATCGTATCAAATCAATCCCAACGAACTTAGAGCCTTAGCGCACCATATTAGTGATGAAGTCTACCAAAAATTAACGGGTGAGCGCGGTGTTTTTTCTACGCGAATCGCCTACATATCGGTACAACGTGGCAAATCAAGTACCCGTTACTCATTAGAAGTGGCTGATGCTGATGGGTACAACCCACGGAGTTTGCTTGTTTCTCCAGAACCCATTATGTCACCGTCATGGGGTCCAAATGGTAAGTTTATTTCTTATGTGTCTTTTGAAAAAAAACGGGCACAGATTTTCACGGTTTCAGTAGAAACAGGGCAACGTCGTTTGATAACTAGCTTCCCTGGAATTAATGGTGCTCCAGCCTGGTCACCAGATGGCCGGCAGTTGGCAGTTGTTTTATCAAAGAGCGGCACGCCTAAAATTTACAATATTGATATCAACAGCGGCAGCATGAAGCAAATAACCTTTGGCGATGCTATAGATACAGAGCCGCGTTTTGCGCCTGATGGCCGTAGCTTATTATTTACTTCAGGCAGAGGTGGATCGCCACAGATATACCGATTGTCTTTGGCTGACAATCAAGTAACCCGCGTGACTTATGAGGGCAATTACAATGC
>JBIODT010000214.1:0-3255 GCA_044445305.1 Legionellales bacterium
CCTTTGCGATGGTCTGGTAATGTAAGAAAGTGGGAGGCCATAACAGAAGTGGCTTTAAATCCTGAAAAACCAGAGGTGATCAAGCAACTACTCGTTGCATAAATCTACAAAAAAGAGTGTCAACTAGCTTGCAAAACGCCGATCATATCAAGCATTAAAAACACTCAAATGTATTTGCTCTTTAACTAAATCAATTTGATTAAAGACATCATGGTTCCAAAATCGTACGACATTATAACCCAAGTTGTTCAGGTAGTTCGTACGATGGGCATCGTATTCCGTTTGTTCCATATGTTGACTCCCATCAATTTCAATGATGAGTTTCTTTTCAATACAAATAAAATCAACGACGTAAGGTCCAAGTGGGTATTGCCTTCGAAATTTTAACCCAAAAAATCTTCGGCCGCGGAGAGAACCCCAAAGCTTGATTTCAGTTAATGTACTTTGTTGTCTTAGCGTTTTTGCAAAACTGGCATTAACCTTTGTTACTATCATCTGTAAGTAGCGTCCATGTCATTCGAACCACCCTCATCCGCCCTGTCGGGCACCTTCTCCCGCCAGCGGGCGAAGGGACTCCGTTAGGGGTAATAGTAGAATCATTAGGCCGTCCATTTTCCAACCTTTTCATCTCCAGCTCAAAACCCATTATAATAGCATTTTAATTCATTTTACTGGCCATTTACCTATCAAGGAAACCAGTAAATACCCTAGTAGAAAACTTTGTAATTCACTACACTGCGCGTATGCATAAGCAGGTATTTAACCATGCTTTCATTACTGATACCTGATGGCAAAAAGATCGGCAAAGGTCAGTCTAATGATTCCACCATTAGACCTAACGAAGTCCCTTCGCCCGCTGGCGGGAGAAGGTGCCCGACAGGGCGGATGAGGGTGGGATCATATCAAGCATTAAAAGCATTCATACGTATTTGCTCTTTAACTAAATCAATTTGAGATCCCATATTGAATTATTTTTGAAAGATTAACCACCTGATTTTCAATGCGAACACGAGCCTTTTTTAATTGAAGCAAATGCTGTTGATCAACGCGCAAAATGTCTTCGAGCACGAGACCATTACCCTCTAACAACGCAGTTTCAATAAGCGCTGCCCTACGCTTTAAAAACAGCGCAAAATCAGTATCAATGGTTATTGAATCAGGATCCAGATGTAACAATTCACTGTAATTCAACAACCTTCTCCCACCATGCGTGAATGTTTACAATAATTTGATCGCATTCTTTTAATATTTTCGTGCTGCTTTGATCGCCAGCTCTTAAGTTTTTTAGTGAACTGCTTATATTGGCTTTTAACAGCTGCTCTTCTAAATGACCAAAAACCCCATTTAACCGCTGAGCAAGCTCACCCTCAACCTCGCTCCCAACCGCCTCCGTACGCACACAGGATTGCAAATAGACCACAATAGAATTTGCATTGGATATGAGCTTGCATTTAGTGAGAATATCCTGCTGCTCTATCGCCTGGATGGCGCCGCGTATGTCGGTTTTGGCTTTGGCTAAAATAAGATCGATTTGCTTGTGACTTGAAGCGCCAAGTGCCTCACTGTATTTCCCTATCTCCTGATACATATTCAGTTTGCCCATTATGCCCTCAGCTAATGTGTGTTAAGATAATTTAAAGCTTCCATTTGTGACTCTAAATACTTTGCAATTTGCTCATAATGCTGGACGACTGTATTCAGTTTTGAATATTGAACCAACAACTTTTGTTTCACATCTGCCAGTCTGTTTTCTTCATTGTCTACCCGCTGACCCAAAACCGCTTCTTGTTTTATCAGTGCCGTCATACGTGTTTCAATCGGTCCCTCTGCAGCATCCATTCCACTGAGGGTATTATTGATACTCGCAATAAGTCCAGTGCCAGTGCTCGTAAACAGCTGATTTACTAATTGGTAATTATTCATTAACTGCTGCGTGAGTTGACCCGCATCCAGTGTTAAGCCACTTGCAACATAGGTGGCGCCTTCATCATTGGTACGTTCTTCTGGGGATGCTGTACAAACACCGATGCTTAATAATGAATCGACAGCACCAGTACCCACGGTTTGCCGCATGGCATTACTCATTCCCGATTGCACCCAAGAATAAACACCATCTAAAAGTCCTTTTTTAGACTGAACATAACTTATCCCATGCATCGCGTCATTGTAAGCATCAACCACTGACTGTACTCCGGCTACAAGGGTACTGATTTTGTTACTCATGTTCGCAGCGATGCCTATCGTTACCGGCCCACCGATGGTGCCATTTAAGTTTAATTCCAAGCCATCCATTAAATCGGTGATGGTATTTGATGGGCGTGTTACATTAAACTTATCGAACGTCAACATCGCATCTTGAGCTGCGGAAATAACGTTTGTAAATTGAAAAGTCGGCAGAAGATCGCCACTAAAAGTCATGGCATTGGCCAAACCAGTATCATTAGAAGAAAGCATCAAAGAGTACTCAGTCGAGCCATCGACTGCTGTTGTAGACAGAATGGCGGCTGTTGTTCCTGAATTGTCCAAGGCATTATTAATATAATCCCTAACATTTTCCAAGGTATCCGTTTCAACAACAGAAAGACTAAATGAATTCGCGCCAATGGCTATGGTCAAGGTGCCTGATAATGCCAGTGCGGTATTGTTGCTGGTAAAAGTTCCAGAGGTGACTTGATTGGCCTGTGCGCATTGAATGACGTTGACCGTATGATCACCGGCACTTAAAAAACTGCCTGAGGATGCAGCACTTACAATGGCTTCATTAGAAGAGGTCACAGAGTAACTGTTGGCCGCAAAAAGTTGACCTAATTTATCCAATGAACCAGCAAACTTAGTCAACAAGTTTTCAAGATTGCTATAACCTGTTTGTTTTAAATGACAATCACTTTTCTTTTGAATCATGCGATTGATGGGATCACGCTGGAGCTTCATCAGCTCATCAACGACCTTACGAACATCCATGCCCATATTAAGAACTTCAGACATAATTGTATTCATCCTTTAATTAAAGTGCCCTGAGGGTGCAATACCCTCAGGGCGTCCATCCATACCGCTCTATATTAACCCAGTAATTTCAGGATTAATTGGGGTTGGCTGTTGGCTTGTTGTAACACTGACGCACCGGCTTGCACCAACACGTTGAACTTTGCCATATTGGCTGTTTCTTCACCATAGTCAGCATCAAGAACCGTGCTTCGTGCAGCTTGCATCGCAATGGACTGCTCACCGTTGTTACTCACAGCAGCTACCAGATTC
>JBIODT010000215.1:0-3238 GCA_044445305.1 Legionellales bacterium
GATTAGTCCTATACTGCGCCTTGGCCTCATGGCCTCGGCCATATAGGCTGGTACCATGTTTCACTGATTTCGTCTGATGAAGCATGGGAGACCCTCATCGCTCAAATATGGATGCAAGATGATATGTTTCTGGGGAAAAGCAGTGAAACGTTGTGCTAGGCTTTTTCAGCGAGCGCTTGCTGCGCCACGGATTTTGAAGTGCGTTCTGTAGTGCACGATCTTTACGGTTCAAATTCACTGAACACACATTAAAATACTTATCGCTTTGGTTTGTTTACATCATCATTTGTTTTTAAATTATCTGCTGCAGGTACATGCGTAGCACTCGAGCCAGATTTAGTAAAAAATGTCATGTTGTTTGATGCATTAGAAGCTTGAGGTGATTCACTTACTGTAGTTGCTGCAGGCACAGATGGTGAGGCGGCGGACACATCATCAACAGACTTTTTTGTATCAATTTCAGCTTGCCGCGCGATTCTTTGCTGAACTACTATTATTTGTGCATGAAGTTTCGGATCTTGGTGCTTTGCTACAGCATCACGGTTAGCTTGCGCGCCATCACCAGTTAATAGTTTATTTTTATCAAGTATTATTAATGCTATTGCAAGAGACCAAGGGTTTTGATGCTCTGCTACAGCATCACGGTTAACCTGCGCGCTGCCACCAGTTAATAATTTATTTTTGTCAAACATGACCAATGTGCGCGCAACATGCCGAGGGTATTGGTGCTTTGTCACCGCATCACGATTAGCTTGCGCGCTATTGCCAGTTAAGAGATTATTCTGGGCAAGTAGTTCTAATGCGCTTGCAACAGACCAAGGGTTTTGGTGCTTTACCACCGCGTCACGGTTAGCGCCAGTTAATAAATGATTATGAGCAAGGATTTCCAATGCATCTGCAGCAGATTTAGGGTTTGGGTGCGTTACTACGGCATAGCAATTAGTCTGTGCGTTATTTCCAGTTAATAATTTATGCTGGGCAAGTATTTCTAATGCCTGTACAACAAGCTTTGGATCTTCCTGATTTACCACGGCATCACGGTTAGCCTGCGCATTATCTCCAGTTAATAGCTCATGTTGGGCAAGTATTACTAATGTGATTGCAACAGAACCTGGGTCTTGGCTCGTTGCTACGGCATCACGGTTAGCACCAGTTAATAGTTCATTTTTGTCAAGTATTCCTAATGCATATGCAACAGAACCTGGGCTTTGGTGCTTTGCCACAGCATCAAAGTTAGCACCAGTTAATAACTTCTTTTGGACAAGCATTTCTAATCCATTTGCAATAAGCTGACAGTCTTGGTGCTTTACTACCATCGTCAAAATTTGAGGCGTTAATAAATTACTATTGTCTAGCATAACCAGTAAATTTAAACAACAACTTAGACGAGATGGGCTTTTCTCAAGCATTGCTAGTAGAGAAAGATTATTATCATCCAGGAGCAGCGACCTTAGTATTTTACAGACGGCTGAAGAGGGGTAAATGTCTTGAGTGTTATCAAGTAAAACTGATCCTAATGCTTGATAGCCTTGGATTTTAAATGCATTACATACGTCTATGAATCGTTTTCTTAATACCTCCAACCTCGCCTCATTGATAGAAAGCGTACTTTGGTATAGTGCATCCCCATAAAATCTACCCCCTTTTATTTTCTCCAAATATTGAGCATTATCTGGTATGAGGCTTAGTGGTGTTTTTCCTCCATGGCCAATTGTTACTTGTACTACATTTGGATACTGTGCATCCGCTGTCGCTGTTTCAGCGAATTTTCTAAGCATAGAATCAGCAATAGCATCATGAGCCTTTGGTGTCAGGTTTTCCCATGAATCAAAGGTTAGGTTGTCATTTTGACTTATCCATGCATAACCTTGACCCATAATATCAAATGCTTCGTAATTTATTTCCTCATCTATAAATGGCGATTTCCCAATATCTGTTAATTTTTTAGCTTTGAGTAAAACATAAAACCCATTATTTTCTTTGGTAATACCATCGATAACACAGGTTTCACCATGCCCGCCAATGGACTGACAACAGTTGGTGATTTTTCCTAAAATATAGGCTCGCGGATCGTTGACAGGTAGTTTTACTATGTAATATCCAGGGTAATTATTATTTTGTGGATGCTGGGCATCTTTTAGTCTTGCACCATCAATGATGAGCTTTGGAAGCTTGTCTCTCTCTTTTGGTGTTATCGCAAGACATTTATTGAAAATAGCTTCTTCAACATGATACTGTAAACACAAACCCGCTAATACCAGGTTTTCATTGGCACATAAATAGCTTAATTGGGTGAGTGCTGTTTTTATTGAATCGTTTGTTGGTAGCTTCTCATTTAGAGATTTGTTTATTGCTCCAGCGCGTTGAAACCAAGAAAGTGCTTCTGGGCCTCTTTCGCGAATTAGTTTCTGCCACGCCGTTAATTGTGCCTCAGTCATGGCAGGGTCATTGACAGGAATAGGGTTTACCAATAAATCATGAACTGGTTTGGGATTTTTTTTTAGACTATGTTGATGCTGCTCAAAGAACCGTTCTATCTTTAAAAATTCTTGTAAGTTTTGTCCTGCGCCTAATAATACCAGGAGTTTATAGGCATGCAAATAAGCAACTTCATTACTATGATCAGGCGAGTTATTACATTCTATGTAATCGGCGGTTATTTTGCATAATTTAAAAAATTTTATAAATGCCAGCAGTTCGTTGGGGATCAATTTAACATACTTATACTCAGCATTTATTTTTTTAAACGCGCTTTCAATGTCTTGATCAGAAGGCATGGTCTTTTCTTTGGGAATGGCAGAGATCACATCGGTGCTATTTTTATAAAGTATAATTTCCAGGTTTTTTGAGCCAATGTCACGCAAAAACCGTCTAAATGCTTCAGGAATCTTAGCATATCGCATTCGAATCCCAACCTATTTTTTCTCTAACTGCTTGATTTCTATGGCTGTTGAGGCTTCAGGTAATGCCGATTCCAGTGTTTTTGGGATAAACACTTCGTTGTACAGCTCATTAGTGAGGAGAAAGACTGACATAATCCACTTGGAACAGGTGTTGGTTGAGATCTTATTGTGCCATATATGCGCATATAAATCAATATTTCATCGACTGTAATTAAGGCAGGTGTTTTTTGATGTTTTGGGGGCGCTTATTTCCAATAAAGGAATAATCACAAAATCTCTAGACAACCAATGTGGGTGAGGAATTGTAAGATCTTTTGATTTAATTATTCTATTAC
>JBIODT010000216.1:0-3218 GCA_044445305.1 Legionellales bacterium
ACAGGTTGAAATAGCTCACCTTGATCTTTACGGAAGCGATCAACAGCCCAACTACCCAAAGAAAAACCATGTAGTTTATAACGACCACTATCGGTCGGTTGGCTGACATCATATTCGGGAAGCTTTTGCGGAGCAACGATATTAGGGTCGCTTCTGGTGCCACTATGAAGACCCAAAGAAGGTAAATAGCTGCATCCTGACAGCATCAATATTCCAGTCATCGTAACGGTCACTGGCGCAATAAACAAATGACGCATAACATCCCTCAGCATTTTAATTTTGTTGTGGCAATCCATACTCACGACAATCACGTCGTAATCAAATGTCAATATAGCCAATCGTAACACTCATCACGATTTTGACAAACTATTATCATCTGAAAAAATGATAGAAAATACAAATCAAAACAGGCTGACCCATTAACAACAGTCATTCGCCCACAGCTCATACTCATATATTTGCATATTCTGTGTAATAAAACACAAAAAACCGATCGAAATCGGTTTTTTGTGGAAAAGCACTCTTTAAAATAAGCGCAATAAAAAGCTTATTGACCAGGCACTGATGCAGGTGGGTTAATACTGATTTCTACACGACGGTTTTGGCTACGACCTTGTTCAGTTGCATTGCTTGCGACTGGATCGTTCATGCCATAACCTACTGCTTGTAAACGACTTGATGCCACGCCATTACGTACTAGATAATTAGAGACACTATTCGCACGATCTTGTGACAATTGTTGGTTAAATGACGCATTACCAACATTATCAGTGTAACCACGCACACTAATCGTTTGTTGTGTATTACCGTTTAGTGTTTGAGCTAGTTGACTTAAAGTACCAGCAAACGATTGGTTAATATCAGAACGACCTGTCGCAAATGTAATTGCACCTGGCATGATTAGATCAACAGCGCCTGTTTGCGCATTACGCTGAACATCAACACCAGTTCCTTGCATTTGCTGACGTAGTTGTGCTTCCTGGTGATCCATGTATGCACCGACACCACCACCCAAAACTGTACCAATTGCAGCACCCGCAAGCATACGAGAACCACGATTTTTACCTTTGCTTGTTGCAGCACCTGCAAGTGCACCCAATAACGCGCCCGAACCAGCACCAATACCAGTATCTCTGTATGCTGATCGACCAGTTTGTGGATCCACTGCACAACCTGATAATGTGATTCCTGCAACCACGGTTGAAATAATTAATAGACGCACAGACTTTCTCCAAAATTAATGTTTTTTAACGAATGCATTTTGCTGGCTATTACTCTCTCCATGCCATGTACTTTTTGTTAATAAGGATACAATTCATTACAAAAACCAATCAATAACATCATATTTTATACTTTATGTAATTAGATCAAATCTTAAGAAAACTAGATGAGTTCAAAAACATAATAGCCAACTGTTAGAATATCAACGAAATAGATGATTTATGATCAAAAATCAAAGGGCTACACCAGACTAAATTGATTTAATATACACGTGCACACATTTACATTGCCCTACACACGCTTAATCAATATGATATTACAAAGTTTATTTGAAGCCGCTTATTCTGATTGGAGCTTAGCAATGGCACGCATTTCAACATTATCGTCGCAGCCTACACTCATTGAACGCGCGCGCGGAACTCTTATCGGTGCTGCAATTACAGCAAGTACATTTACTCTTGGGCCGCCAGTCCTAGCCATTGGACTTGTACGAGTTTTAACACCAAGCCAGGTTGCTGGGCAGGCCCTTGATCAACTCGCAGTTAATCTCACGAACAAATGGCTTGGCTTTAATAGTTGGCTCATTGATCAAGCCCTTCCCGAGATTGAGTGGCAATTGACAATGCCAACGGGTCTAAGTTTAGATAAACAATATTTGCTGATCTGTAATCATCAGAGTTGGGTTGATACAACTGTCATGCAGCACATTGGATTACCGCGTATGCCATTGACGCGTTTTTTCACTAAATGGGAACTTATTTTTATTCCGTTTTTAGGATTAGCCTTTAAAATTCTAGGCTTTCCAATGATGAAAAGACATAGCAAAGATGCCATTTCGAAAAATCCTGCCTTAAAACTACAAGACATGTTAGAAGCAAAACGAGCTTGCGAAGGTTTATTAAACCGACCTTTTACATTACTTAACTATTTAGAAGGCACTCGATTCACACCCAAAAAACACGCCGCGCAAAAATCTCCTTATCCAAACTTACTGAAACCAAAGTCTGGCGGTATCGGACTAGCCATTCAAATTTTAGGAAAACGTGTGGATGGTCTAATCGACATGACGATTGTCTATCCCGATGGTATTCCTGGTTATACAGATTTTTGGATGGGGCGCGTTCGAAGAATCGGCGTTGATTTACGCGAGATCCCAATTCCAGAATGGGCGTTAGACGGCGATTATGAAGAAGATCGTGAATTTCGCGCACGTTTTCATACATGGGTCTCTGAAGTATGGGCAAATAAACAACGTACCATTGATCAGATGATGAATCGTTTTAACCATACGGATGACGCGCTATCACCGGCTAATATGCAAATCAATGCAAAATAGAAAATCATGCGTTAGCTTATTTAGATTTAATTGATCAGAAACCAAGGACAATGCTCAATGCCAACCCACTCGACCTCCTCCGCCAAAACTGAGGAGAGTCAAATACAACAGCCACGTCCCCAACCGAGCAAAATTAGTTTAGTTTACGACATGCTCATGGTGGTGAGTGTTTTGGCAAGCCTCGTCTTGCTGGCTGTTCAATACATTTTGAATGCCGACTTTGGCTGGATCACTGATTTATTGTCACTCTTGAAAATTTCTGCCTCACAAGAGCGACTGATTAATATCTCGTTAAAAAACATCAATCACTTTATTACAGGGTTTCTTGTCATTGAGTTATTGGTGCGCTGGATACTTGCAATCATCAAGCGAAGCTATTTTCGTTGGTTTTTCTTTCCATTTATTCATTGGTATGAGGTTTTAGGCTGTTTACCAATCCTAAGACCATTAAGATTATTTCGAACCTTTATTATTGCCTATCGCCTTTATTTATTAGGCTACTCCATACTTCCGAGCAACTGGATCATCAAAGGACGTTTTTATTATGATTTGGTGCTTGAAGAGCTTTCCGATCGAATCGTACTACGTGTGCTAGACGGAATATCTTCTGAGCTCAAACAGAATAAAACACACTATGTCCTACTAGATCGCATTATTGAAA
>JBIODT010000217.1:0-3161 GCA_044445305.1 Legionellales bacterium
GCAGTTAATCGATGCCATGGACGACAAGCATTGTATTGCGCAGATTGAGGTCGCGGCTGGGGATCATGAAATTGCGCTTATTATTCGTAACTTAACCGCTTTAAGTACTGACGATGAGTTGAAATTAAAACAATTTGCGCAACAGTATCAATATAAAATATTTTTACAACCTGGTGGCCCAGACACCGTTGTTTCTTTTTATCCACCTGACTCAAGTGAATTCCTGTCTTATAGTTTGGCTGATTATGGTATTGATTTTTTATTTCATCCTACTGACTTTACGCAAATTAATTCTGGATTGAATCAATTGATGGTTGCTCGAGCGCTGCAACTTCTGGATCTCAACAGTTCTGACCGAGTCTTGGATTTATTTTGCGGTCTGGGTAACTTTTCACTACCAATGGCTCGATTTTGTGCTAATGTTATTGGGATTGAGGGCAGTAAAACCATGGTTGAACGCGCGGCCATGAATGCGAAAAACAACAACATTTCTAATGCTGACTTTTTTGCTGCTAATTTAGATGATGTGGCGGAAGTGGCTCGGGTGGTTTTAGGGTCTTTTAATAAAGTACTCATTGATCCACCCAGATCCGGTGCTTTTGAAATTGTGAAACAAATTGATGCCATTAATCCTTCACGGATTGTGTATGTATCTTGTAATCCTGTTACATTAGCTCGAGATACGGATGTGTTAGTCAATCACAAAGGCTATGTTTTGATAAGTGCTGGTGTCATGGATATGTTCCCGCACACTGCTCATGTGGAGTCTATTGCCTTATTTGAAAAAGGATAATTTAATGGTACGAGTAAAGGATACTACTCCTCTGTCTTCCGACGGCAGCATAGATGTGGATTTGTGGCTGCATCAATTAAGCTCCAAAGGTTATTTGGAAAATTTTGAGCTGATTCGCAATGCCTGTACTTTAAGCCAGTTAGCAGGGCAAGAGCATGCTACAGAAACTGGCCAATCTTGTCTGCAGCAAGGTTTGGCCATGGCTGATTTGCTAGCCGATCTGGGTGTGGATCAAGAAACACTTGCTGCCGCAATTATTTTTGAAAACGTTCACTATGCTGATTTATCCATAGATGATATTGAAGAGCAGTTAGGGCCAAATATTGCAAAATTGGTCAAAGGCATAGAAAAAATGAGTGCCATGCACAGCATTCAAACCTTTAACAAATACCCACAAAACAAACAACAAATAGATAACATTCGCAAAATGCTATTGGCCATGGTTGATGATGTGCGCGTGGTACTTATCAAACTGGCAGAGCGTTTGTGTGTTCTTAGAACAGCCTTGCATTTGTCAGAGCCTGTACGTAAACAGCTGGCCACAGAGGCCATGGAAATTTATGCGCCTTTGGCCAATCGGCTTGGAATAGGGGCAATCAAATGGGAAATGGAAGATCTGGCGTTTCGTCATTTACATTCAGCCGCTTATAAAGAAATAGCCAAAGGACTTAAAGCCAAGCGCTTGGAAAGGGACAATTTCGTTAACCTTATTGTTGACCAATTGAACCAACAAATTAAGGCGATTGGTGCACAACATTTTGCTGTGTATGGCAGATCAAAACACATTCACAGCATCTATAAAAAAATGATGCGCAAAAATGTTTCTCTTGACGAAATATATGATGCAACGGCTGTCCGAATTTTAGTGGATACCGAAGCACAATGCTATGAAGTACTGGGTATGGTTCATGCTCTGTGGAAGCAGATACCTGCAGAATTTGATGATTATATTTTTAACGCCAAGCCCAATGGATATCAATCACTGCATACTGCCGTAATTGGACCTGATGATCGCGTATTTGAAGTGCAAATTAGAACCTTTCGCATGCATGAATTGGCAGAAATGGGTGTTGCTGCACATTGGAAATACAAAGAAGGTGGGGGGCAACAAAAAGAAAGTCATGAGCGTAAAATTGAATGGTTACGTGATGTATTGGCTTGGCATCAAGAAATGGCAATCAATAAGGATACTGTAGAACACAGTACTACCGAATTTCTTGAGGATCGCGTGTATGTGTTTACGCCTGATGGTGATGTTTTGGATTTACCACAAGGTGTGACACCACTGGATTTTGCTTACCATCTTCATAGTGATCTCGGCCACCGATGTCGTGGCGCTAAAATAAACGGTCATATAGTCCCCTTAACCTATCAATTAAAAACGGGTGATAAGGTTGAGGTATTAACTGGTAAAGAAATTAAGCCATCACGTGATTGGATAAACCCGCATTTAAATTATTTAAAGGCATCCCGATCTAAGGCCAAGGTGCTGCATTGGTTTAAAATGCAAGATTATGAGAGAAATACTCAGGAAGGACGAGAGTTACTAGATAAAGAATTAAAATCTTTAGGGATCAAATCCGGCAAGCTTAATGACGTTACAACCTCATTTCATTTAAAAAAGATAGATGATCTTTATGCCTCATTGGGACGTGGTGATATTAAACTAGGTCAAATAGTGAATAGGCTCGCACCGCCAGAGACCTCAGAACAGAATCTTTTAAAATTCATAAAACATCAAGCAATACCCGCAATGAAAGGAAGTGATCTTCATATTGAGGGGGTTGGTAATTTACTCACATTTATGGCCCGCTGTTGTCAACCAGTACCTGGTGATGTGGTGATTGGATACATCACCATAGGAAGGGGTGTTTCTGTGCACCGACAAGATTGCCCCAACATCATTCATGCAAGCGAAAAACAAAAACAACGCTTTTTGCAGGTCACTTGGGGAAGTACAACTCGAGAAAATTATGTGGTTGATGTGTTAATTAAAGCCTTTAATCGATCTGATTTGCTTAAAGACGTGACTGCTTTGTTGTCAAATGAAAAAGCCCATGTGTATGCGCTGCAAACACAGAGCAACAAGCACGAAAACACAGCATACATTACTTTAACCGTGGAAATCGATGGCTTGAACAATTTGTCCCGATTGCTTGCTAAATTGGAACAAATTCCTAATGTATTGGAGGCCAGAAGACAGCTTTAATCAGGGCTAAAAAATCGTCTTCCGAATAACTTCAATCCCAGCTTTGGATTTTAGGTAGACTGTGTAGCCTTGATGCAGCCATATCGTTACCCATAAGTCAGCACAAAACTGAAAAACGCAATGAACCAATAGGGCTCGTCATTGCGAGGCTACGAAGCA
>JBIODT010000218.1:0-3153 GCA_044445305.1 Legionellales bacterium
TAATGCTACCTTTGCAAAAACACGTTTAATCAATTTGATTTAGTTAAACATATGAGTACTTTCAATTGGTAACATGCTCCACCCTCATCCGCCCTGTCGGGTACCTTCTCCCGCCAGCGGGAGAAGGGTCTCCGTCACTAGAATCATTAACGATCTGCCATCGCTCAAAGATAGATGCAAGATGAGATATCACAAGACAGAAGCGGTGATACGTTGTAGTAACATGACGCTCTATTTATGCATGACGTTCTTTGTTGTTATTTGCCTGTTTTGTCACTTACGCCACCTTCTTGATGTCGCTATTTTACACAGTCAGTAGTTTATTTTTTTATGTTAGCGTGTTAAAATACAAGCCACACATTATTTTAAACTAAGCAAGGATATTTAAATGCTATTCCGTCTAATTTCTACTTACCCAGGATCCATTTGTGCTGCTATTGGTGCGACTATAAATGTCGCTGCTCATAGTGCCGATACTACTATTTTTCATGAGCCTGTTGGCGATGCTGCTACTGGTGCTGTTATGGGTGCTAGTACTTATATTGGTGCGGATATGGGTGCTAGTCTTGGATATTGTACTGGCCTGGTCCTGCTTACTGCTGCTGTTGTGGCTCGTGGCAAACCTCCTGCTTTTGCCAATGCTGTTGTTACTACTCCTGCTGCTGCTATTGGTTTTGGTCTTGGTGCTACTGCTGGTTTTAAGCTGTCGTATAACTTCTTTTCACGCAATCAAACCCATCATAAGAACGAGCAACCAACACCGATTTCAAACACAGACAGTGTAGTAAATCAGCCCTAAGGGCTCTATAAAAAATGAGTTAATACACAGGTCGCATAGAGTGATAAATTACTAAAGGTGCCCTGTGTATCAAAATTTCTTGGTAAAGCCGTATGGATTTTTTAGGACCAGTCTAAGCCGTATTTTTCATATCACAAGCCTTGCCCAAACGCCGCAGTACATCAGGACAATCACCTGCTTCCATCATGACTTCAATAAAGCATAGTTTGTCACTTTGTTTGTCCGCTTGCAGCAAGGCTTCTGCCAAGTCTTGCTCCGTGCTCACTTTCACTGCGAACACGTTTTCACCAAAAATGCGCGACAGCTCAGCGTATTGCCATGGTTGCACATCGTTATAAGGCATGTTGGGCCCGTGGATGACGCGCTCAATGGTATAACCGGCGTTATTCAGCAAAAAAACAATGGGGCATAATTGATGCCTCAGCACACTTGAAAGTTCCTGAGCGGTGAGTTGAAAGGAGCCATCGCCGACAAATAAAAGGGTTCGTCGGCTTCTATCAGCAAGTGCGGCCCCCAAAAGGGCACCGACGCTATAACCAATGGAGCCCCATAAGGCTTGCACAATCACGGTGGCGTTATCGGGAATGGGCGTTTCTAATACCCCAAACATGCTGGTGCCTGTTTCGGCAATAATAATATCCTGCTCTTTAAAGTATTGTCCCATATTGAGCCAAAATCGTTGTTGCGTGATGGGCAAAGGCAGGGGTTGATACTCGGGTCGTGGCAATGCGCTGCTTTTTTCTGTGTAATGATAGCCTGCCAAGGCTTGGATTAATGCTGGGAGAACGGCATTAAAATAGACTTTGGGATACAAGGCATATTTCAGTTTGACATGATCGCTGTGGATTTCAATGTTGGCACTGGCCTTAATGCTTGACGAAAAACCACCGGTATTAAAATCAGACATGATGGTGCCAAAAGAAATAATACAATCTGCTTGTTCAATCCGTTCTTGCGTACCTGGTGCGCTAAGATCGCCACTATATCCCCCCAAGAAGCCAGGATGTGATTCATTGATAATCGCCTTGCCCATATTCATGGTAGCGAAGGGGAGCCCGGTTTGATCCAAGAGGGTATGAATCAAGGCCTTCATCGGGTGGCGGGCGGCACAAATATCCAATAAAATGACCGGCGATTTGGCCTGGCGTATGAGTTGTGTCGCACGACTGACTAATTCCGCCACACTGTCTGGATTTGAATCAGGATAAACCAAAGGCAAAGGTTGTGTTGGCGCATCGATTTCAACATCCACCATATTGCTGGGTAAACTAATATAAACCGGCTGCTTTTTCACCCAACAAGTCGTTAGTACGCGATCGATGTGCTCAGCCGCTTTATCAGCATGGTCAAGAACGGCCACATCAGCTGATATTTTTTCAAACATGTTAATGAACACGCGGAAATCACCCGTGCCAAAAGTATGGTGCATGATGGCACCTTCCTTCTGCATAGTGGTTGCTGGTGCCCCGACTATATTAACAACGGGCAAGTATTCGGCATAACTCCCTGCAATGCCGTTGATGGCGCTTAACTCACCCACACCAAAGGTGGTAACAATGGCAGCAGCACCTCTAATCCGTGCATATCCATCTGCAGCATAGGCGGCATTTAATTCATTACAGTTACCGACCCAGCTCTGTGAGGGACAATTGATGATGTGATCCAGAAAAAGCAAATTATAATCTCCGGGAACACCAAAAATATCGGTGATTCCCAATTCAGAAAGACGCGTTAATAAGTAGTCAGCAATGGAGATTTTTTTCATGATAACCTTCTTGTTGTTAAAGACACGTGAACCGTATCTAAAATATAGAAGTAATTAACCTACTTGGCAATTCCATGGGAGGCGCTATTGAGCCATTAATTGCTCCAACAGTCTTGTAGGTTGGGCCTTGGCCCAACATGTACGAAGTACAACTCCAGTACCACTGCCTTGTTGGAATAAGACACCAGCTTCATCAGTCTATTAAACACTAGAAACCACTTGAATCAGCTGTTCTTAACCAGCATCTATGGTTTAAAGTCAAACTTAGGCTTTTTATTCTTATGTGCTTGCGATGATGGTGCTCGGTTCGCCCTGACAACACTATTAAAAATACTATGATTAAGATCTGTTTTAACATGAGTACTCGAAGGTACATGCTCTGCTGCTGTCGCAGTGGCATGTTGTTCGTCATCAACAGGAATGCCGCTACAGACAGAAGCTTCTGGCGCCGTGGCAACAACCATTGAGGGCTCTATAGCCAAATTTGCTCCTGAATCAGTTAACACGGCCGCAGAAGAAAGCTCAAGATGACTCTCATAATGTTGCATAACGTTAGAGTAATGTGCTTCATCATCTGCCGTCCATAGCA
>JBIODT010000219.1:0-3095 GCA_044445305.1 Legionellales bacterium
ACGAATTTCCGCATTCATTGAGTCCAATTCATAGCACATGTGTTTTTGTCCCGTACGAAGATGCACCTATAGGCGACTAACCTCCTTGTTGCTGTCCCAATCTATCATCCTCGATCAAAATAAAACATTCACCATAAGTGGGATCATCGGGATTACCAATGTACTTTACCTTGCCTTTTGGTAGATGCAGTTTTGGTAGAGGCACTTTTGTAAGCTTTATTTTATGATCTTTCGCGAATGGTGGTCCCTGTGTGGATTTTATAGGTAAAGGTCCGTCTTCGGGTGCTATAGCGTAATACGGATTGGGTTTGAAAAACCCTGTTTTAGGTGCAGTAGCATAAGCTTGTTGAGGTTGTTTGGTTAATGCTGATGCTGTGATTTTTAAGTGCTTGCGTAACATGTCATTCCTTTTGCGCTCAAAGCTTAGAGGTGGAATTTAATGGAGTAAGTCGACTTTCAAGCGTTGCAGCCAAGTCTCCTAAATCAGGATTTGCTCTTTCTCCACAAAAACAAGTTAACCAACTTATTGCCTTCTGAAGGCTTGTCCCCATGTGCTGGCTAAAGGATTCTGCTGTGATTCCCAAATCAAAAAGGGTTAGCACCTGAGACTTTCTTATGTAGACTTGACCATGATGGGCATTTACCAAGCGATCAAATTCAGATTCAATCGTAACCCCTGAGCAAGGTGATTGCACCAAATACTCTAGAATGGTCAGATAATCACTTGTATCTGCCTTGGTTGTAAATAAACCATAACTGGAATTGTTTTTGCTATAAATTTTATCCAAGGCATGGTAAAAATACTCGGCTTTATTGTAGTTCACTGCGTGCTCTAGATAAGCATTCCATCCCTGTGCTAATAAGCCTATTATTTTTTTAATGTCATGCAATTCAATAGCTAAGGCCATAGGCGTTTTCCAATTGATTGGCAAATAAAGTTCACGCAAGGCTTTTTCAACAGGACTAGAACATGATTTATCCAACACGTTCCTGACAGGAAGATAATAAGTATCAAGACCAGACCTGCCTATATGGTTCCAACCGTCCCCATATTCCCAGCGGTTTTTCTTTCTTAATAATACTGCCATTGAAGAGAAAAATTTAGGGGTTACCACATCAGTGACAGGCTGATTGTCTACTAATAGACCGGTGTGGTAAATGCTTTTAATGGAGTTGCACGCGTCCATCAACATGCCGCAAATAGGCTCATTTCGTGTATAAATAGCCAAATCCATAGGCCTCATACCAAGGCTGGTTGTATCCATAGGAGAAATCCCTTTGTTTAAAAAAAAGGCTACCAAATCGGGGCGTTGACTATAAACCGCATGGTGTAATAAATTCCATCCTTGGTTATCAACCTGATGCACATCGCGCATGGTGTCGAGTAATTTTTTTATAATAGTTTCAAAAGATTTTTCGGCTCTATTAGCAAACAATCCTGTGCCAACCAATCCTTCAAAATACAAATGAGCTGGTGTTTTCCTGTCTTTATTGAGTAGCTCTGGATTAGCACCAGCTTCAAGCAAGGCATCCACCAGATCCACATACACACCGTATCCATTCTCATTTTGATTTGAACATGGGTATTGAGACGCTATTTTTCCTAAAAGATGCAGAGCGGTATCCTCGTTGAAATTGACGCTATTGGGATTTTTTTTATTCTCTAAAGATTGGACCACTGCTCTAAAATGCATTTCTCTTGGACCATAGCAAGGTGCATTTATAAATTTTGCCGTTTGCTCGCAGATCGTTAATGGCGATAATTCATCGAATATATCCTTAGCCCAGCGCTGCTCAACCTGATTGTCTTGAGTAGCAAAAAAGGTTCCGTTAGAAACGTGACGGAGTTTTAATGCAGGGGTCTTTATTGATACAACCCGTTTCAGTGTTTTAAACATAAAATTAAGTCCTATTTTTCAAAATATACCTCAAATACTTCCGCTATCTTGAATCTATGTAAGTGGATCCGGAAGGGGAAAAGCCATAGTTACAGTCATCCTATTCATTACAAAAAAACCATCATTGTCTATTAATGAAACGCGTATTGTGACGGACTAATAACTGGTCCGCAACAGAGTGATTTTACCGTATTGTATCTTTCTTTAAGTAAATATATTATTCCAGTTGTGATAATTAACAGCAGGTTAATGAAAGGTGTAACTTATGAAAATGTATGTGGTATCAACTCAATATCAACCATTAGTAACTGTGAATTTGAAGACTCCATCTCTATGGGGCAATAAACCGGTTCAAAAAAAATCGGTATCCAAACAGGACTTAGAAGCAACTTTTAATAAATCAAAGAACCAGGCCTTAATTGCTTGTACAAACCCCGAAGGTGCCATAGCCATCATGACTTGCCTCTTAAAAGATCACAATACTACTCCAGAGTTTATAGAACAGGAAGTTTGTTTGTTTGCTTCTCCTGTGGTCTACACCGTAGAAATTGATCGTGTGGAAAATTTGGCCGCCAAGTTGCAACCTGTGACCGTTGAAGATCTATTTGATTATGCCAATCCTGCCGCTATTCCATTGTCTGCTCATGGGCCTTATGAGGTTACTGAACACCGTATTGCTTCTGCAAAATCCATAATGGCTGATAAATTTAAATCCATGCTGTATGATCTAATGGCCAAGCGAGTCTTTATCCCTAACATTTGTAAATTACCAGGATTAAAATGGCAAAATGTTCAAGAAGCAACCTATATTGGTGCAGATGGTAGTATAGAGAAAGTGAACTTACAACAGGATTCTGACTCAAAATTGGGCTTTTTTGCTCGTTTACTCTCATTTGCAAGCGCAGATGAAGGTGCAGCTCAAGCACCACGTCAACCATAACTTGATTACGCTGCGCTACCTCCATTACTACCATAAAAGCTGAAAAACGCAATGAACTAATAGAGATCGTCATTGCGAGGCCACGAAGCAATCCAGAGAGTTCGGAGTGACGGCCGCTGGGTTGCTCCGTGGCCTCGCGATGACGCACTTTTTAAGCACAGTATGTTGTTTTATAACTATTCTGCATGAGGCATCTTATGGGTAACGATAATGGATGCAGCAGAAAACTGAAAAATACAATGAACCAATAGGGCTCG
>JBIODT010000220.1:0-3050 GCA_044445305.1 Legionellales bacterium
ACGAAGCAATCCAGTGAGTTCGGAGTGACGGCCGCTGGATTGCTTCGTAGCCTCGCAATGACGCACTGTTTGAGTACTGTGTTTGTCACTTTTCTTAGTAGATGTCAGCAGATTGTTAAAGACGATGACTTCTACTTGGGTCGTGCGACAAGCAACACAGCATATTTTTGTTAACTACTGAGTTCGGAGTGACGGCCACTGGATTGCTTCGTGGCCTCGCAATAACGCACTGTTTGAGTACTGTGTTTGTCACTTTTCTTAGTAGATGTCAGCAGATTGTTAAAGACGATGACTTCTACTTGGATCGTGCGACAAGCAACACAGCATATTTTTGTTAACTACATTGTAAGCGCTGGTGAAGGTAAGTCATGCGACCCAATCAAACTAGATGCATCCATAAAAGCAGCAGTAGCACAAACAACAGCACAAGACTTAGCAAAAAAACCGTTAGGTAAAACAGCAGGGACCTTCCTGTCAAGAACATCACCAAGATGCGCACCGATCAACAGACCAGAAAGAGTACTGAGCCCCTGAGCAGCACCAGCAGTAATACCAGTAATAGAAATACCATTAGTAATACCACCAGCAACAGCACCAATAATACCAACATTACAAATAAACTGGTAGCTATCAGAACTACTCATGTCAACAGCCCGAAGAAGAAAAAAACTAGAAAGAGCACTAAAAACACAAATAGCGCCAGCATTAATTTTAAATGAATCCATTAAAACCCCCATAATATGACCGCAATAAAAACAAATTGAATCTTATCAAACAAAGAATAGCCCGTCAACGATCAGTAGCCAGGGGCCGGGCCATCCCATTAAAAAGACGTTGATAATTATCTAAAAAAAAGGTTATCTGCCTAAATTTCAACAGCGAGGCGGCGCGTAGCCTTGATGCAGGCATATCGTTACCCATAAATCAGCACAAAACCGAAAAATGCAATGAACCAATAGGGCTCGTCATTACGTGGCCAAAACCGCAGCTTGTGACCGCGCGTAGTCTATTTCAAACTGTATTGCTTCCAAAAGCTGTGTGGCCGTGGCTGTATCAATAAATTGATTCACTACCTTAAGTGATAATTCAAACCGGTCATCATAGGTGCGTAAGATCTGTAGTGTTAATGGAATATTCATCTTTTCAAAAGCATGTGTTGTGCTGATAAGACCTTCTCTATTTTGATGCGCCGCAACATGAAAATGGAGGTAATTAAAGGCACAAGTGAACAAGGGCGTGCTTCTATTAAGATCAGATGCCAGTTTACTCGAGGGGTATGCCTTATAGGGTGTCAGTCGGATTCGCTCCGCAGCTAAAGCCTGGATAAAATCATCTTGCTCGGTGGCATCGTTTAGTCTGGTTCTAAATGGAATAATATTTAAATGCAAGCCAAAAACTTTATCGCCTCCTGCTTCTTCCAATCGGTTATTAACAACCAAGCCTATCACCAAGTCTTTTTGATTCAATAACCGCTCCAAGCAGCGCAGGTAGGCTGCTAAGAAAATCGAGTCCGGTGATACCCGCAAACGTTTGGACAATACCAGGACATCCTGGCTTAATTGAGATGACAACCGACTTGAGCGCGCAAATAAAGAATCGCGGTCCATTGGCGGATGGCTCAATACTAAATGGTCAGGGTGCCCATTTAAATACGCCGACCAAAATTCTTTGTATTCAGGCAGCTTGAGGGCTTGTTGTTCTTGCTTTATCACTTTTTGATAGGCAGGCATAAGCTCTTGAGCAACAAGTCCATCACCGGTGTAGGCTTTTGTGAACGCGCTCATGAGTGATGCCACACTCCAACCATCAGTCATTGCATGATGAAAGGAAAATACCAAACTAAATTGCTCAGCACTTGGATTTAATACCAGCAAACGAAACAAGCCAGGCTTGTCAAAAGGCAAGGACAGGCGTTTTTCTTCAGCAATCAAATCCCCTACCGTACGTTTTATTACGCCAACATAATGCTCGGCTATCTGTGTTTGCTGGTGCTGGATCGCTACATGGCCATAAGCTTCATGGACCATAAATGAGGTTCGCAGTAAGGGATAATGCTGGGTTAACTGCTGGAAGACTGACAGCAGGCGCGCTTCATTAAATTCATACTGTATTGAATAAGCAAATACGTCATGGTAAGCACCATCTGCATTTGCGTGTTCAGACTCAAGCAACATCTCCATCTGTAAGTAACTGGCAGGATAAATGTCTTCTATTAAAGCGTCTGGATAAAGGCTTAAAATGTCCTTATGCGTTGCCTCATCCACCAACTCATAAGCCATGTAAGTACTTTTTAATACTTTGGTTGCATGCTCGGTGTTTTCTAATAAACCGCGTATGCTTTTATGCAAAAACAGTTCATGCACGCCGACGTGCACGCCCAAAGCTTGCATCTTGGCCACCAGACGAATGCTGCGAATGGAATCCCCGCCCATGCGAAAGAAATCATCCAGAACGCCCACGCGGTCTACGCCCAGCACGTCTTGCCAGGCTTCACATAAGGCTAATTCTAAAGACGTAGTTGGTGCTGCATAAGTTGCTTTATCCAAAATCCAGTTTGGTTTAGGTAAGGCTGCTTTGTCTAATTTGCCATTTGCGGTCACAGGAAAGGAGGACAATGCCACTAACACATTAGGCACCATGTAGTTAGGCAAGTGCAGGCGTGCATGCTCTAGCAGTGCCGCCTCATCTATCCCCGTCAGACTTACACAGTAACCTACTAATAAACCGACATCCTTATCAACTAAGACCACCGCTTCGGTCACACCGGCGTAGCCCAACAACACCTGCTCGATTGCTTTTAGCTCAACCCGCTGTCCACGAATTTTTACTTGAGAGTCCTGTCTACCTACGTAGTCTAAATAACCCTCAGCCGTCCATCTGACCCAATCACCGGTTTTATAAAGTCGCGCATGATCTTTTTCAGCAGCAAATGGATTGGCTATAAAACTTGCCTGCGTCAATTCAGGTTGATTCAAATAACCTGTTGCCAAACCCACACCACTTAAATACAAGTCCCCAACAACCCCTATGGGTAATGGTTTTAAGTCTGC
>JBIODT010000221.1:0-2997 GCA_044445305.1 Legionellales bacterium
AGAATCGCCGCTATTGAATGTCTGTGGTCGATAGCCGCGAGCGCATGCACACAGAACCGCATGTTGTAATGTCTCGGGACAACATGTCAACTCTAGAGAATCGCCAATATCTCCCTGTCTGTCGGGCCGATTGCGGTTAAATCCAATTGACAAGTACTAAACATGTAGACTCACGAGCGTAGTGCTGGCGGACGCGGGTTCAACTCCCGCCATCTCCACCAAATCAATGAAATCGCATAGTTCCATATGCACCTGTACCGCATAGAAAGCCCTGCAAATGCAGGGTTTTTTATTGCCTGTATGAATCCATATGCACCTGCACACATCTATATAGTAGTGACTATGGTGTACACCACGGTGTACACTGGCACATAAATAGAAACTGAGGTGTACAAGCTCGTGAAGCGAATCGAGATAAAACGCAGACCATTAGCTGATACTGTGCTTGCAACCTTAGAGCCAGAGGCTATTGAGTACCGAGAACTGGACGGTAATGGCTTATATTTTCGTGTGAAGCCAGACGGCAACAAATCGTGGTTATTTCGATATAAAAAAGCCGACGGCAAATGGTCTAATTTAGGCTTAGGTGGTTACCCCGCTGTTAGTGGTTCAATGGCTCGTAAGAAAGCAGCCGAACTTAATAGTGATTCAGCAAACGGCAAAAACCCAAGCATCTCAAAACAAGTCCGTAAAGCCGAAGAAATGGCAGCGGCAAATAATACGTTTGAACAATTAGCGCGTGAATGGCTCGACGGTAAAATGAAAAGCTGGGTAGAGGGAACAGCTACCAGAAATAAGGGTGCGCTAGAACTGCATGTATTCCCAGTTTTTGGCAAACGTCCATTTATTGAAATATTGCCTATTGAATGGATGACGCTTTTACGCAATATGCAATCGACAGGGATTATTGAGCAGACAAACCGCGTCCGTGCTATGTGCAAAGAAATTTATGATTTAGCCAAAGTGACAGGGCGGGCGGTAAACAATCCACTAGAAGGCGTACATCGGTTTTTAGAAACCAAACCCGCTGAAAATTACGCACATGTTTCTATTGCTGAATTGCCCTCGTTATTGCAGGCGATGCGCTCATATACGACGCCTGTTATCCGTATAGGTATAAACCTACTTTCAATGCTTGGTTGCCGTCCTAGTGAGTTAAGGGAGGCGTCTTGGTGTGAGTTTGATTTGGATAAAGCATTATGGACAATCCCAGCTGAGCGCATGAAGAAGCGTAAAGAGCATTTAATCCCTTTGCCTGTACAAGCCGTGCAATTATTAAATGAGCTTCATTATTATTCTGGTGCATATCCTTTGTTGTTTATTGGACGCACGGATAATTCTAAACCGTTATCAAACACCGCCTTTAATATGGCGTTGAAACGATTAGGTTACGAAGGCAGACAAACCCCGCATGGCTTTAGGCATATTACCAGTACGCTACTCAATGAGCAGGGCTTTAATGCTGACCACATTGAGGCGCAGCTTTCACACGTTAAGGACGGTGTTGCAGGCGTTTATAACAAAGCAATGTACCTTGAGCAGCGGCGTGTCATGATGCAGTCTTATGCTGATTATTTGGATAGGTTGGCTGGCGACAATATTATTGCTTTTAGGAGGGGATGAGTGGGTGTTCAGGTCAAAAAATCCCGCATCATGTGCGGGATTTTCTTTTTTTAGTATACAAATAAAATTATTGGTATTTTTAGGAGACGAGTCTTGAGGTTGACTCGGATTCATTTGATCGTCGAGCCATTGCTGAAGCTATACTTTCCAGTATGTAATCGCCCGCATTCAGCAATCGTATATTGCTGAAAATTTCATCAATCCCGTAATCTCTTACAAGAATGCCAAATAACTCATCAGCATAGGACTCTGAAATTGATTTTACACACCTTAAATCAATTTCAACTATCCCTGCACGTTTAGAAATGATTTTCTCAATTTCTTGTCGTTCTGGAATAGCTAAGCTCCGAGATGCTAAATCCCCACTTGGCAACACAAGATGTATAATATTCATGTTAGCCTCCTTTAAGCCGCTGCATTATAGCAGCTATCTTCTCATCCTTAATACCATCATTTTTTACTTCCCGCAACAGCGAGGACTCCTTAAATCTACACGAAATCGCAACACCTTTCCATGGATTACTAATTGTTTTAAAGTTTTCTCCTGCAGAGTTGATTGTTAGCAAACAACTACCAGATGCTAAATTAAGTTCGCCATCGTATTTTTTTACCAACTTAATTAAGTAAGCTAACCCTAATCCTTGATGATGATTTTCTGTCATAACACAAGCAAATTGCCCCATAGGGTTTACTCCATCATGTCCTTCAGGCAATCGTTGATCAAGATCACGCTCATCACTAGCATGTTTTGTTGAGTTTCCTTCAACAATGCACCATTCAATAGCTTCTCTATCGGTTAATACTGTTTTTCTTGCACGATTCATTTCTCCCAAAAATCCTAAGCCTCGGTCTGCTAAAGCAAACTCCAAGTAGTGATCTTGTTGATTTGTATTTGGAATAGCCCATTTTTGTGCCATTGAAAAACCAGTAGATTTTCCATGTGACCATACGTTGTCATGTAACTCTCCCACCACTTTTAAAAGATCATTTATGCCTTGCGAAGTATTTTCTTGAACAATACATCTAATACAACTATTGATCGTAGTTGTTGCTTGGTCAACTTGCTCCGCGTTGCGCAGTGGGGTTATCTGTGAGTAAGTAACTCCTGCATTCGGTCGACATATATTAGCTTGAGTACCCCAAAGCTCCCGATATAAACCAAGAGTTGTAAAATACCCAGCGTTAGTTGAATGGGCTGAAAATAATTGCTCTGCAACTCCCCACTCTAGCAATGATGCTGTCATTGCAGTAATAAAGCCTGGTCCATAATAATTGTAATTTATACGAAAATGAAAACCGTCATAATAAGAGTCTAATTTTTCCAACGCATCTTCAAGACCGAGCATTAAACTGAATCCATAAATAATTTATTTG
>JBIODT010000222.1:0-2979 GCA_044445305.1 Legionellales bacterium
AAACCTTGATTACGCTGCGCTGCATCAAGGCTACGCCATCCACCTAAAAACCGCAGTTTGTGATCGCTATAAGTATAAATTACACACAAAAAGTTAATAGCAGTACCCCTTATGGATCGTGCCAATTGATTAACTTTAGTGAAAACTTGATGGGACACTAGCCCCCATGCGGCGTTGTTTAAAGCCCAAATAGGAGATAATTTTGACAAGTCATGCTGATGCACACATAGAACAAAAAATCCTTAAGATCTCAATTACCATCACATTTTTGCTGGCAATAGGTGGTATTGTATTTGGATTGATCTCCGGCTCCTTGGCTATTGTGTTTGATGGTATGTTTGACATGGTTGATGTTGCTATGTCACTGCTTGCTTTTTTTGTTGCGCGTCTTTTAACGCGTGAAGGCGATCGTCGATTTCAATATGGCTATTGGCATGTTGAACCTATGGTTCTGGTCTTTAATGGCAGTGTACTTATTTTGCTTTGTATTTACGCATTAGTTAACGCGATTGGCAGCCTGCTTTCTGGCGGACGTGAGCTTAACTTTGATTCGGCATCGGCTTTTGTTTTATTAATGTCTGTTGTATCAACAGGCATGTATTTTTACGTACGGCAAAAAAATCGTAAAATAAACTCCGAGTTTTTAAGACTTGATACACAAAGTTGGTTGATGTCATCATCGATTTCAGTCTCTCTTTTCATTGCATTTGGAATTGCTACACTGATAGCTGGCAGCCAGTATCAATACTTAACACCCTATGTTGACCCCTTTATATTAGCCTTATTGACCACTTGTTTGTTGTTTGTACCCATGGCCTCGATTCGTAATGCAATGCGCGATATATTTCGTATCGCACCGTTGAGTCTTGATGAAAAAGTAACCAATTTTCTCGATGAGTTAACAGTCAGGCATGGTTTTAAAAATTATTCCAGCTATGTAGCCAAAATAGGACGGGCTCAGTTTATTGAAATACATATTGTACTGCCATTGAATTATCCAATATCAGGTGTTGAAGAATTAGATGCCATTCGTCAAGAAATAGCGGTAGCAATGGGTGGGGATAGTCCTCAACGTTGGCTAACCATAGCATTTACTACTACCGAGCAATGGATTTAGTGCAAATCGCCCTCCCTGTAAGTATTTATTGATCTTAATTGTCAACAGACCCTAACATTTCTTTTATAAATTAATTATGTAGCCACCTACAGGTGTGGTCTATAATTAAACATATATGCTTGGTGTTTAGTAAATTAAGAGGAATATACAAATGCGATCCATCGGTGTTTTGATGTTGGTACTTCTTTTGAGCGGATGTTATGCAACAAGAAGTGGAAATGTTATGGAGTGGGATTCATCATTGGAGACTGCAAATATTTCCTATTTGGACATACCAGAGCAGATTAGCGGATATGCTGTTAATGACGCAATTATAGATAGGGATAACAACAATGCCATGGCAGCAGTCATGCAGATGGAACAGCAGCAATATGATGCAACAAAGAAGACTCAGTTGAATGCTGGTTTTTGAGAATCAGGCGGAACATGTCTAAATATTAAACTACCGTGAGATTTTGGTTTTTTGCTCGCCTCATTATGGCGTCTTACGTTGGTTCGTGATTGTTGTAGACTCTTCATGCTGCTCGCTAATTTTTTTCATATGACTTTTTGACGATGGAAATGAAATTGAAGTGCACGATCGCAATGAAAACGCAGGATTGACCACAATATTCCCAAAGAAATTCACCATTACCCTTACGCTATCATTAATATTTTCAAGATGTACATAACGTTCTTGATATTCAGGAGCAATTATATTAATAAGACGGGTTTTTTGTTTAATCAACTCTGATAATTTTTCCATGTTCTGATCGACATTATGATGATTTTCCACATGACCTATAATAGCTCCAGTAAACAATCCTAAGATAGGATTGTTTATCGCTGATAAAGTGCTTAAAACAAAGCCTGCAGCGCCTAATAGCACTGGTCCTCTGAAACGACGGCTACGTGCATTGATTAAATGGGTTACCTGTTCACGAATATCATCGGTTAAATGAAAATAGCTAATGGAGTTTAGAGGCTCTTGAAATGGTGATGAGTTAATCGATAAAACAAGAGATTTGGACCACTGAGAATCAGTATCTAACTTTGTTTGATCTAACCATGTTAACCCTGATGAAGATGAAACTTGATCTCGATGAAAAAGGATTAGGTCTCCTTCTTTATTAAAAGATAATTTCGTTATGTCATTTTTGAGCATCCATTTTTTTAACCCCGTATTTGCATTGGCATCATTATTAAAAACTTGCTGTCTTCTTACCAAATCAGATGCTGCTTCACAAGCCCTCTTAATTGCCATGTGGTGAAGACCAACGCAGAAAGGAGTATATGCCAACAAGGATATTCCAATAGAAATATTACCTGTAAAAACGGCGATTGTTGCGATTGATGGATATAAGATAGCTCCGCCTAGTCGCCCGAATCGTTGCTTTATGATTGTTCTGGTAATCTCTTGGAGTTGTTTATTTTGTAGTGCTTTAGGTATTACAGCTATCTTTGGGCTGTCTGAGGTGAGTTTTTTTACAAAACCATCTATTTGTATTGGTGTTGTTGAGAAAAATCTCGATCGTGGGGTCGCACTGATACTGTGAGTTGACGCGAAGCTAAACAAATGATGAGTTGGTGTAGCACAAACACTGAAGTAAGCTCTTTGGATGACGGTATTTCTCATATTTATAAAGCCTTAGTTCGTTAAAAAATCTAGAATTAATGACCTATTATTGTACTACAAGCTTATGAAAATGGCAATTTAATTTCTTTGTTCGATTATTATGCAGCGCGTAGCCTTGATTACGCTGCGCTGCATCCATATCGTTATCCACAAATTATCTCATGGAAGGTATAACATCACACACAGCACTCAAACAGTGCGTCATTGCGAGGCCACGAAGCAACCCAGCGGCCGTCACTCCGAACTC
>JBIODT010000223.1:0-2971 GCA_044445305.1 Legionellales bacterium
AAAAAAGGGAGATGGAACGGATGAAAAAGCGTAACTCTTTAAAATCGATAATTCATTTTATCACCCAATCTTTAATCGCTTCCGCCACAGATCCCAAGCAGCTCTCCTCTGACATGATAGATCCCAAAGAGCCTTTTTCATCCTTTCGATTTAATAAATCAGCATTTTTAAAGAGCTTGTCTAAGACATTCAAACTGCCTTTAGAAACACAAATTCTATGGGAATACCCTCATATAGAAGAACTTGCCCTATATTTTGCTGAACACTTAGGACTAACAAATTCCCAAAAGGACGAATACATTCACCACGATAACCTGAATAAACAGGATCCTATAGCTATCATAGGGATAGGTTGTCGGTTTCCAGGACAGGTTAATAATAGTGATGATTTTTGGGCCTTGATGCTTTCTGGAACTGATCCTATCACGGAAGTTCCCGCTTCTCGTTGGAATATAAACGAGTGGTATGATGAAAATTATAAAGTACAGGACAAAATGAACAGTCGTTTTGGTGGGTTTTTAAATGATATAGACACATTTGATGCTAGTTTTTTCAATATCAGTGCCAAAGAGGCACTATACATGGATCCGCAGCAACGTTTATTTCTCGAAGTAGCCTGGCAAGCCATTGAAAATGCAGCATTAAAACCTGAAAAGCTAGAACACACCAGTACTGGCGTTTTTGTTGGCGTATCCATGCATGACTACGAACGTTTGATATTAAAATCAGGTTCTTCAAACCAAATTAGTGCGTATAACAATCTTGGTGCCTCATCAAGTGCTATTGGTGCGCGGCTGTCCTACTTTCTAGGTTTAAATGGTCCCAGTTTTGCCATTGATACCGCCTGCTCATCCTCCATGTCAGCGCTGTATCAGGCGTGCATGTCTTTACGTTCAGAAGATTGTGATTTAGCTTTGGCAGGTGGAGTCAACTTGATCTTAGACCCAGATCCAACTATAGGCTACAGCAAAGCCCATATGATGGCCCCAGATGGTCGATGTAAAACCTTTGATAAAGAGGCCGATGGGTATGTGCGCAGTGAAGGCTGCGGGGTAGTTATTCTCAAAAAATTAGATAAAGCGGTTGCCGATGGCAATCGGATTTATGCTGTTATTAGAAGCACTATGGCCAATCAAGATGGCGCGAGCAACGGTATTACCGCACCTAATATGTTGGCACAAAAACAAATGCTTAAAGATGCGCTCTATTGCGCAGACCTAAAGCCCAATGATATCGACTATTTTGAAGCACATGGCACGGGAACTTTTATTGGTGATCCGATAGAGGTAGACGCCATCAATCAGGTCTATAGCGACAAGCAGCGCGAACGCCCACTATACCTAGGTGCCATCAAATCGCAAATTGGCCACTGTGAGGCTGCCGCAGGTATTGCTGGTATTATAAAAACAGTTCTCATTATGCAACATCAGCAAATACCGCCAAACCTGCATTTTAAGGAGCTAAATCCACAAATTCATTTGGATAAAATACCTTGTATCATTCCTACAGAGCTCATTCGCCAGCCTATTCAATACGCAGCGGTAAGCTCTTTTGGATTTACTGGAACAAATACGCATGCGATACTGGAACGTGCACCAAAAATCAAATCAACAGATACTGATATTGCTTTACCCAAAGAATACCCTTTTATCTTGTCTGCAAAACATGACGAATCCTTACTTCAATTAATCGATAAGTATCAGAATTATCTATCGTTGACTACGGAAAATATAGGCGATATTTGCTATACCCTGGCCTTGGGAAGAAGCCATTTCAACCATCGTTTTGGCCTAAGTGTTTCCAGCTTAGAAGATTTGCGAGAACAGATTGCGCAAAAGAGGTCAAACATCCATCAAGTAACAATAAACGATCAGGAATATAGTGGACCAGACGCTAAACAATCGATTCATGCTTATTTATCGGGTCAATCCGTTAATTGGTTTAGTTATTATGAACCCTATGCCAAAGCCTTGAAAAGAATAAGTCTACCCACTTATTGTTTTAATAGAAAACGCTACTGGATTGACGTTAAGAAAGAAGACACTTTATCCTACGACTGTTTCTATACCCAAGTATTGCAAGAGCGTGCATTAAACACACAATCTTTTGCCAATACTAATGTACAGGTGGTGCGCGACATAAGCAGCATTCCCCACTTGTATCAACTTATAAAAGACACCAAAAACCAAGAGCTTGTATTTGTTGTCGAAGAGAACAGCCTTATGCAGGGAGTGTATTTAGGCTTTACTAAACTCATGCGCTGGGAGCACCCAGAATATCAAGCGCGCTGCATTGTCTTTGATACCATTGATGAGGTTAAGGTGTCAGAAGAGCTTTTGCACGGCCAGAGTCCTTTTGTTTTTTATCATAATAACACACGCTTTGAGCCACGCATTGTTCGTGAAACGCTGTCTGATAAGACCTTTACTTCCTTTGATGCCAATGCGAGTTATTGGATTACTGGGGGATTTGGTGGTCTGGGCTTGGTCCTTGCCAATTGGCTTGCAGAGCACGGTGCGAAACATATTGTTTTAACCTCGCGTCACGGCCGCACAGCAAAAGCGGATTCTGTACTCGAGCAACTTGCATCTCAAGGAGTGAGCGTCTACTGCCACGCACTGGACGTAACGGACGGTGTGGCCTTGGAAGAGTTCATTAGTCACTGGCCAGAAGACAGACCCCCATTAAAAGGACTATTCCATCTAGCCGGCATTAACGTGCAAAAGCCCTGGGATGAAACAAGCCTTGAAGATTTGGAGTCAGTGCTTGCTCCTAAAATGCAAGCTGCATGGCAGCTGCATACACTCACACAAGACAAGCAATTGGATTATTTTGTACTGTTTTCATCGATGGCTAGTTTTTCAGGTTCCAACCGACAAGCAGGTTATGTTATTGCGAACAGTTGCCTGGATGCATTGGGGCGTTATCGAACCAATAAAGGCTTGCCTGCTACAGTAATCAATTGGGGGCC
>JBIODT010000224.1:0-2942 GCA_044445305.1 Legionellales bacterium
ATCACGTACTAAATCAACCACGTTATTATTTACTTCAAGAACTGCTTCTTCTATGGCGTATTGAAAAGCCTCTTCATTGGCACCACCATGGCTTTTAACCACAATGCCATTTAAGCCTAACAAACTGGCGCCGTTGTAGCGAGCAGGATCCATACGTATTTTTAGTTGTTTTAATACAGGACGGGCTAAAAGTCCCGAAAGTTTGGTAAACCAATTTTTGTTAAATGACTCTTTAAGTACAGTAAATAGTAACTTGGCAATACCTTCACTTGCTTTCAGGGCAACGTTACCCACAAAACCATCGCAGACAACAAGATCAACATCACCAGAATACAAGCGGTCACCTTCAACATAACCTACATAATTCATAACAGGACATTCAGCCAGCATATGCGCAGTACGCTTTACTTGATCATTGCCCTTAATTTCTTCAACGCCTATATTTAATATGGCAATCTTAGGGTTTGGTTTTTTTTCAACGGCTTGAATTAAAGCCGATCCCATAGCTGCAAACTGAAACAAATGTTCGGCGCAGGAATCAACGTTAGCCCCTAAGTCAATAACCCAAGTTTTACCTTTTATAGTTGGTACTTCAGAAACAATAGCCGGGCGATCTATGCCGGGTAAAGTTTTCAACACAAATCGGGCTGTAGCCATCAAAGCGCCCGTATTCCCAGCACTGACACAAGCGTGAACCCTACCCTCTTTAACTAAATTAATAGCCACCCGCATGGAAGAGTCTTTTTTATTACGTAGCGCATGAGATGGCAATTCATCCATGGTTACAACTTCAGAGGCGTGAACTATAGAGAATTGTTTCGAGGTTGAAGCACCGTGTTTTTTTAGGGCAGCACCGATCTTTTCTTGTACGCCAACAAGTACAAGTTTTAAATCAGGATTATTTTTAGTCGCACGAATACAGGCAGGTATCACAACATTTAAGCCATGATCCCCACCCATCGCATCAATCGCAATGGTAATATTTTTCAAATATATTACTCTTGTTCGTAGGTAGTGCCAGTATCAATAATCTTTCTACCGCGGTAGTAACCATCTTCTGTCATATGATGACGACGATGTGTTTCACCAGTAGTTGAATCCACAGACAGTGTTGGAAAACTTAAAGCATCGTGCGAACGACGCATGTCACGTTTTGAGCGTGATTTCTTATTTTGTTGTACGGCCATTGTATTACTCCTAAACAATTTGCAAAGCGAGAATAGTACCTATTTTTCAGCTACAATCCAAGTATTAATTGCACATATCATCAATTAAGTTTGTAAAATTCTATTTATTTCATCCCCACAATCATCTAAATTGGGGTGAAATTGGGGTGCATAGAGATGAAGTTCATCAATAATTAACGCTTCTAAGTCAACCTGCCAACTTGAAGAAACAATGCATTCGTAGTGTTCTAACAACCGCTCGGCCCTTTCATCACTGCGACACACTGCAATAACAGTGTGATTCTCATAGGAGTGAATAAATTCATTCATGCAACGCTGGCATACTACGTGTAATGTCCCCGTGACGCCAAGATGAATTAAATAATAATCATCTTGAAGCACAACGCGATAAGTCACATCTAACAGACAAGGCGTTGAAAGAAAAAGGGGCAAGCGCTCTATTATCGTTATTTTTTGTGTCTGTTGTTCTTGTTTTACCAATTCTTGTAAATAAAGCATTATGCATACATCCATTTCAAAGGACAATATTATAACACAATCGATATTATCTGACAGCCTACAAACAATTATGTACTGCATCTTTTACATTTTTTATGCAATAATACAGCCTAAGATTTAAATGGACTGTGAAAAAACAATATAGTTCAACGTTCTGGTACCTTATTTCCATGAAAACTAAAGTTATAGTAGGTATGTCTGGAGGAGTTGACTCCTCTGTTGCTGCTTGGTTACTACAAGAGCAAGGCTATCAAGTTGAAGGCTTGTTCATGAAAAACTGGGAGCAAGATGATGTCAATGGATTTTGTCCTGCAGCCCAAGATCTTGCTGATGCCCAAGCGGTCTGCGATCAATTGCAGATTCCTCTCCACACTGTGAATTTTTCAGAGCAATATTGGGACAGAGTATTCGCTCATTTTTTAAGTGAATACGAAAAAGGAAGAACACCCAATCCAGACGTACTGTGCAACAAAGAAATCAAATTTAATGCTTTTTTAAATCATGCTTTGTCACTAGGTGCTGATTATATCGCTACTGGTCATTATGCGAAAAATAAAATAGAAGGTGCTGTGGGTTCGCTCTATAAAGCAAAGGACAGAGAGAAGGATCAAACCTATTTTCTGCATGCCGTTGAACCAAGTGCTTTGGCCAAAACCTTATTCCCAATAGGGGATTATAATAAATCTCAAATTAGAGAGTTTGCAAAAACACTAGGCCTGGTTACTCATGATAAAAAAGATTCAACTGGAATTTGTTTTATCGGTGAAAAACGATTTAAAGCTTTTTTAAATGAGTTTATTCTGGCAAAGCCTGGTGATATAAAAAAATCAACTGGTGAGCTATTGGGACGACATGACGGCTTAATGTTCTACACCTTGGGACAGCGACAAGGCCTGGGAATCGGTGGCCTACAAAACTCATCCGATGATCCCTGGTATGTAGTCGATAAAGACGTGACTACAAATACCTTATACGTTGCTCAGGGCAGCCAGCACCCCATGCTTTATGCACAAGGTCTAATTTGCGGCCCCATCCACTGGTTGGCTGATGATTGTATTAACAAGCTACCACTAAGCTGCTGTGCGAAAACAAGGTACAGACAAGCTGAACAAGCTTGTATGATTTCACCCCCAGACCAAGATCAACATTATGTCTTGTTCTCAAGCCCACAACGAGCAGTTACTCCTGGTCAATATGTGGTATTTTACAATCAAAACCACTGTCTTGGTGGTGCAACTATTGAACAAATAATTAGAT
>JBIODT010000225.1:0-2931 GCA_044445305.1 Legionellales bacterium
CTGTAAGCGTACGCTCTAACGGCGTTGTAGCATCATGTATTTTGTTAGTGACAACATTGGTATTTTTACTGCTGGGAATTAAAATGGCCTGATTGGGCTTAACCCCATTGGAAGTTAATTGGTTTAACTGCTTTATTAAATTGACTGTAGTGTGGTATCTGGTCGCGATATTGGCCAAATTATCACCATTTTTAACATTGTGTTTGGTCCAGCTGACGCGGTTTTCTTCAGGAAAATTAGCCAGGTTTAAATTAAATCGTTCTACATTCTCCGCGGGAATTAATAATTTAAAAGGCTTATAAGGCGCTGTGGTCCAGCGATTAAATCCGGGATTTAGTTTGATTAATTCTTTATAAGTTATTCCTGCAAGTCGGGCTGCATGGTTTAAATCAATCTGACTGCCTATATTCACTTCCTCGAAGTAGGGGAGATAAGGTATTTCTGGCAGATCTATCTTATAGCGGCTTGGATTTTTAATCAGCTCAGCCAGTGCTAATAAACGTGGTACGTAGACTTTAGTTTCTCTTGGGATAGGGAGGTTCCAAAAAAACACAGCTTCATTAGGTCGTTGGGTTATTTTAATCGCGTGGTCTATAGTTCCTTCACCTGCATCATATGCGGCAAAGGCCAATATCCAATTGCCATTAAAAAATTTATTAAGGTAGAGTAAATAATTTAATGCAGCAGTCGTTGATGGCCCTATACTTCGTCTGCCATCAAACCACCAGTCTTGCTTTAATCCCAAGTCACTTCCTGTTCGCGGCATCAGTTGCCACAATCCCGCGGCTCCTGCTCCTGAATAAGCAAAGGGATCATAAGCGCTCTCAATCATGGGCAGTAGCGCAAGCTCCCCTGGTAATTTTCTTTTTTTAATTTCACCAAGAATGTGGTAAATATAAGGTTCTGATTGACGGCAAACTTTCTGAACGTAACTGGGGTGGGCGATGAGCCATTGCATTTGCTCTTGAACTTCTGGGCGTGTAATTTCATGATTAAGGGTCAATTCACCGCGTAAAACATCCCATACATCGGGTGTTGCGCTAACAGTGGAGGTGTGAGAAAGACCAAGAAAGATAAGGAAACAGAATAAAAAACACTTTATTATGAATAAGTTAAATTTCAATGGTATTGCCTATGAACAGAATTAGATGTTCAGTTTACTAAAATTTTAGGAAGGATTAAAGCCTATTTGGATATCGGGCAGGGCAATCGCATCCAAATGTGTGCGACAGTCATTCAGATAGGTCAATCTTCACCTTTATCCCTTGAGGGCGCCAGTCATGCCCCATTCTTATTGAAACCTATTTTTTTGGTGTCTTAACACAGAAAAAACTTCTAGGGAGTCAGACGATGATGCGCCGTTTTGTAAAGCATAGTTCTTGACTGCTGGGCTATCGGTTCGTAAAAAGGGGTTAATAGAGCACTCCAGACCTATATTTGATGGTAAAGAGCACTGTTCTGTTTGTTCATTTAGTTTTTTTAGATAGAGTTGAATGAGTTGGTTGTCTGGCTCTACAGTTTGTGCAAAACGCAAATTCTGTTTTGTATATTCATGAGCACAAAATACCTCTGTGGCAGCAGGAAGTTTTTTTAACAGCAAAAGGGAGTCATGCAATTCCTCAATCGTTCCATCAAATACACGACCACAACCGGCTGAAAATAACGTATCACCACAAAACAACCATTTTTTATTTTGCTCATAATAACTGATATGGGTTGCGGTATGTCCTGGGATGGCTAAAATTTGGTAGCAGTTCACGCCTAATTTAATGGTGTCATGGTGTTTTACTGTCTTGCTTACCTGGGGAATCCTACCATCAATTGGTCCATAAACCACACAAGAGGGATAAGCATTCATTAATTCATTTACCCCACCTATATGATCATGGTGATGGTGGGTTAATAAAATACTGCGCAGGCTCAGTTGATTTGATGATGCAAACTGGAGTACTGGCTGCGCATCACCTGGATCAACGCAGTCAAATACCCCAGCTTGTTTATCAACAATCAACCAAATATAGTTGTCTATAAAGGCAGTTAGAGGCAATACAGTCATATTGAGTTTTTCCAAAATTCAAGTATTTCAGACACGATCCTTACCTTATAGTATAAGAAGATACTCCTGGGTTAAAGTAAGTTCTTAGAGTATTTAATACCGATTTCATTTCATCCGCAAAAGTATAGGGTGGGTTTATAATCCATAAACCACAACCAGACATGCCTTCTTTGGGGGCTAAAGTAAGATGAAACTCTATTTGTAAGGCATTTTTAGCACCTAGGTCGCTCATGCCTCTGCTGAGTTTTTCAACCAGTTTTTTATCAACTAAGGGATACCATAAACAAAAAACACCATTAGAAAAGTGAGTGAAAGCTTGTTTAATGGCAGCTGGAATTTTTTTGTACTCATCTTTTATCTCAAAGGAGGGATCAATAAAGACCAATCCTCTTTTCTCTGGTGGTGGTAAGAGTGCTTTTAAACTGGCAATACCATCCGTATTACTAAGATGCACTTTTTTAAACTGGTGTGGCATTTGCTCTAAGGCATCAAATTCAGTTGGATGCAGTTCACAAAAATACAGTCGGTCTTGCTTACGTAATCCATTTACTGCCAAAGATGGTGAGCCTGGATAATGCCTAAGCTCTTCTTTATCATTTAAGAGCTTGATTGCTTGTATGTAGTCATTGAAAACGGGGGGTAGTTTTTTTCTATCAGGCCAGATTAAATTAATGCCTTGTTTGTACTCGCCTGTTTTTGCCGCCTGCTTGTCTTTAAAGTCATAAACCCCTTTTCCAGCATGGGTTTCAAGATAAAATAAAGGTGTGTCTTTAATGGTGAGATAAGATAAAAGTCGGGTTAATGCAATGTGTTTGATGACATCGGCAAAATTTCCGGCATGATAACCGTGTTGGTAGCTGAGCATGGATGGGTAC
>JBIODT010000226.1:0-2924 GCA_044445305.1 Legionellales bacterium
ACTCCAGTACAGATTAGAAATTTTAGTAACTGAAGTAGAGGGGAGTGATGCAATTGCAGCTATGGCTTTTCGAATCTGACGCTCTGGAAACTTTTGATTAGACCCTAAACCCAGATAGCATTTATTCACTAGGCTCACTAGGTGGTTTGGGCTTTCGGCGGCGTTTGGGCTTTGTTGGTAGCGCTGGTGCAAGCAACTGAATCATTGCTAATTGTTTGGCCTCATCAACCTCTTGAAAGTCGGTCCACCATTGTGCCAGTTCTACAGACTCATCACCCGCTAAGGCTCTTAATGCCATAAAATCATAGGCAGCTCTAAATCTTGGATGCTGTAGAAGATTAAAGGCTCTTCCACCCAAGCGCTTGGAAAAACGATACTGTAACAACCATATTTCTCTGATTACCTGGGTATAACGTTTGGGAATCGAAATGATTTTATTTTGTTCCGCGATAATGACTGACATTGCTTTGTCAATCGATGGCAGAGGGTCTGTCCCTTCGCTTTGTAATTTCTTAGACAGCTTTATCATAGGGAACCACAGTAAAACAGCAAAGATAAATGCAGGTGTTACTGGTTTGGCATCATGGATACGAGTATCTGTATTTTCAAGTGCTATATCTACCAATGTGCTGACAGGATATTCACTGTTAAGCAAATCATAAGTTTGAGGACACAGATGTTGAAACAACTCATACTTTAAAAGCAGTTTTTGCACGGCTTTTGCTTCACCGCATTGGTATAATTTGGTCATTTCATCAAACAAACGCGAGTTTGAAATGTGCGTGATGAGCTGGCTGATTTGTGGGAAAGGCGCTTCCGTTTCTGTCGACAGCTTAAATTGCAGTTTTGCACTGAATCGAACAGCACGTAACATCCGGACAGGATCTTCTTGATAGCGCGTTACTGGATCACCAATGATACGGATTAACTTTTGTTGCACGTCTTTAACGCCACCAGTAAAATCAATAATAGACGAGTCACTGACGTTGTAATACAGAGAGTTAATTGTAAAATCTCGTCTCCATGCATCCTCATCAAGCGAACCAAAAACATTATCGCGAACTAACATACCTCGCTCATTAGTCTGTTGGCTTGCATCCACGGTATCATGACCACGAAAAGTAGCAACTTCTATGATTTCTCTGTGAAATAAAATATGTACTAATTTAAATCGGCGTCCAATTACCCGACCATTTCTAAACAATTGTCTGATTTCATTAGGCGTAGCATTAGTAGCGACATCGAAGTCTTTAGGCGCTTTATGCAGTAACAAATCGCGCACACTGCCACCAACAAGATAAGCTTGATAGCCCGAGCTTATTAAGCGATTAACTACCTTTAGCGCATTGCCGCTGATGTCATTTTTAGAGATGGAATGTTTATTCCTTGGAATAATATAAGCTGAGTCAGCAGGGGTTTTGGGAGCCCTGTTTATTTTTAACAGCTTTTTGATAAATTTTATGATTATTGTTTCTCACTTAATTGATTCTTCAAAGAGAATTATAACGAAGCAATTGGAGAAAGTGAAGTACCTCAACTTATTTTATGTCGTGATCCGTTGATTGTGATGCGTTGAACTAATTGAATGTTTGAGCTAAGCTCATGTAGTGCTCAAATCGAGATGCACGATCCTCAAAACCACAGAGATACTATATGGATTTCATTGATATTTCCGTCAGCTTGCTTGCCTTGATTGTTCTGGAAATTATTTTAGGAATTGATAATCTCGTTATTTTGTCTATTTTAACAGACAAATTGCCTGTACATAAAAGAAAAAAGGCTCGGCAGTGGGGGCTTACTTTTTCATGGTTGACCCGAGTGTTTTTACTTGCATCGGCTGTTTATATCATCAAATTAACGAAACCAATTTTGACTGTTGCTGGTCTGCCATTGTCGGTGCGTGACTTTTTTTTATTGTTTGGCGGCGCCTTTTTAATTTGGAAAGCGACTGATGAAATTCACCAAGATGTTACCGATGAGCCACAATATACCCCCATAAATAAAAAAATTTATTCCGCAGCAACATTCAGAGCGGTCATTCTTCAGGTGGCACTAGTCGATATCATATTTTCTTTAGACAGCGTATTAACTGCGGTAGGTTTGTCTTCTCTATTTTGGGTCATGGCTTTAGCAATCACTTGTGCTATTTTAATTATGATTTATGCCAGCGAGTTTGTCAGTACTGTTATTAGGGCGCATCCTACAATTAAAATGCTTGCCCTAAGTTATTTAATTTTAATTGGCATGGTTTTAATCGCTGATGGCTTGTCCTTTCATATTCCCAGAGGTTATGTCTATTTTGCAATGGGGTTTTCATTGGCTGTTGAATCATTGAATTTAATGAAGCGTTCGAGAAAAAAGACTAAGGATCTATAGTGTTATTTATTAAGGCATTTCACATTATTGCAGTTGTTGCATGGTTCGCAGGATTGTTCTATCTGCCTAGATTGTTTGTATACCACGCAGAAGCTCAAGACAGTATCAGTCTAGACCGGTTTAAAGTGATGGAGAAAAGACTTTATTATGCAATAACTTGGCCTGCTGCTGTAGTTACTACTGTATTAGGCCTTTGGTTAATAGGTTTAAACCCAAGCTTTTATCTTAAGTCCGGTTGGATGCATGCTAAATTAAGCCTGGTATTGGTGCTTTGGGGTTATCATTTGGCCTGCGGTCACTACCTTAAGTTATTTTCAAAAAACCAAAACAGCAAAAGTGACCTGTTTTTCAGATTATTCAATGAAGTGCCCACGGTACTTCTAGTGGGTATCGTTATATTGGTTGTAGTTAAACCGTAGATTGTGAATGCGTGCGGTATAAGGGTGAGCAGGTTGGCAAATATCAGTCTAATGATTCTACCATGATTCCTAACGAAGTCCCTTCGCCCGCTGGCGGGAGAAGGTGCCCGACAGGGCGGATGAGGGTGG
>JBIODT010000227.1:0-2923 GCA_044445305.1 Legionellales bacterium
AAACTATGTTGCCTCTCGAAAACAGCTATTTTATAATTTGCTGTATTTTGTAAAAACCATTTTGCAAACAAATTATAAAGAGACACCATGAAAAAATTGCTCCAATTAATAACCGTAGCATCGCTTACTTTGAGTTTGGCTGCCTGCGGCGGAGGTGGTAGCAGCAGTAGTAGTTCAGGCGACCCAAGCGCTTCTTGCAGCGCGGGTTCAAGCGCTAGTTCCGGCTCATCGAGCGTAACTGCACTGTCTATTTCAGATAGCATTATTGGTAGTGGTCCGGCAGTGGTGGCTGGTAACACATTAGTTGTTAATTACACCGGCTGGCTGTATCAATCGGGTGCCACCAATAATGAAGGTGCGCAATTCGGAACAACGGCAGGTGGACAGCCATTCCAGTTTCAAATTGGAACTAACCCTAGCCAGGTTATTGCGGGCTGGGATCAGGGATTACTGGGTATGCAAGCCGGTGGCGTGCGTACACTCACTATTCCTAGTGCCTTGGCGTATGGTTCATGTGCCCCGGTTGGAAGCAATATCCCACCTGGTTCAGCATTAGTATTTACAGTCTCTTTAGTTAGCGTCGCACCTTAGACAGGCAAGGTAAATAATTTCTACCGTCTGATTTGCAGTTATTTGGTATTAAAATAGGTAAAAACATATACTCCCCCTATTTTTTGAAAAATTTAACGTATCCAATGGGTTTCCCATTGATGAAAAACGTGTTTTTCGATAGTATATTTTTTACCCAAAGTAAAGAAATGCTCATAGAGCATAAATATGAAATGTATGCTCCGGTATGCTAAAATGTATTTTGGCATTACTTGTTGTGCACCTGTTTATCCATGAGTTTAAAAACTCCTAGTTACCACGGAATTACCATGAAAAAAATGATCGCTTTATTTGCTGCCTTATGTGTAGCTGCCACTTTCACTATGGGTAGTGCTTTTGCTCAAGAGCCTGCTCATGCAACTCACCATGCCAAACATGCAAAACATGCCAAAGCATCGGCGCACAAAAAAGCACATAAAAAGTCGCATAAGAAATCAGCTAAAAAACATCACGCTTAATACGCTTGCTGTAAGTTAATTAGCAGATTAAAAAAAAACCGGCTTAGTTGAACTGACCCCATTTAGTTGGACAGATTAATTGCTAGGCTACCAAGGGCTGATTTCTGTATTGCACAGGACTCAGCCCTTTTAATTTCAGTTTAATGCGGTCGTAATTATAGTATCGAATGTAGTTGGCCAATCCCTTCTCAAGCTCTTCAACGCTTTTAAATTTGTTCAGGTAGTAATATTCTGACTTCAATACCCCAAAGAAGCTTTCCATAGCCGCGTTATCCAGGCAGTTTCCTTTGCGCGACATACTCTGCACAACTTGACGCTGTTCCAGTATCCGTTGGTAAGCCGACATTTGATATTGCCAGCCTTGGTCTGAATGCAGCATGGGCTTATCGTCTGGTTTGAGCTTGGCCCATGCTTTCTTGAGCATGTCGCTGACCATCTTGAACACGGGTCTGCGGGACGTCTCATAGGCAATGATTTCGCCATTGTATAAATCCAAAATGGGTGATAAATAAAGCTTTTCTCCTGCCACATTAAATTCCGTGACATCCGTCACCCATTTCTGATTCGCCTTTTCAGCGACAAACTGGCGCTGTAATAGATTCGGTGCAACACGACCGGCATTCCCTTTGTAGGAACGGTATTTTTTGATTCTGACCAATGATTTTAAGCCTAACTCCGCCATCAACCGCTGCACAGTTTTATGGTTCACATTAACCCCCAACTGCTTGATAGTCGCGGTGATGCGACGATACCCATAACGTCCCTTATGACGCTCGTAAATGGTGCGGATGCTCTTCTTCAAGTCGGCATGCTTATCCTTCACCATCAACGCTTTTTGTTGATAGTAAAACGTACTGCGAGCTATTCCCGCAATCTTAAGCAAACCAGCAATGGGATAGTTCTGCCTTAGTTCCTGGACTACTTGCGCTTTTTGAGTGACGCTTCTAGTGCCTGCTCCTGAACTAAGGCTTTCAACTTTTTTAAATACGCATTCTCCATGCGCAGGTGATTCACTTCTTCCAGCAATTCTTCGCGACTGCGGCTCGCATCTGTTTTTGCAGGTTGTGGCTGAACTTTTTTTGGGGGCGACATGGCTTTGGGGCGTCCTCGGGTACGTGGGGTTAGGGCATTGATACCGCCGCTATGATAACTGCGTTCCCAGTCGCTGAGAACACCCACATTCCGAATGTCAAACAGGATTGCCGTTTCGCGACAAGACAGCTGCTTATCCCACATATGTTGAAGTACAGATAATTTGAATTCGGCGCTGTAATGGCTGAACTTTTTATCTAATCCCGCTTCGCCGTGTAGCGCGTACTGCTTTACCCAATTACGCACGAACGAAGGATTAATCTGGTATTGATGCGCAACGGTTTTATAACCCGCTGAACCTTCCTGATACCGTTTAACAACGGCAAGTTTGAATTGCTTTGTGTATTTACTCATGAAAACACCCCAAAAGTGTGGACGGGTGTCCAACTTTTGGGGTGCAGTTCAACGGGCGTTTTTTATTGGGCGCATTTACTACTACGTATTAATGCTTCACCACAGGATCAACAACATCACCCTGCACTGCCGGTTTGGCACTCACCACAACTTCTTCTTCAACCAGCGGAGTTGGCTGACGTTCCAGCGCAATTTCCAACACACGATCTATCCAGCGTACCGGAATAATTTCCAGATGATTTTTGACATTATCTGGAATTTCCACCAGATCTTTGGCATTTTCTTCTGGGATGATGACGGTTTTAATACCGCCGCGATGCGCTGCCAGCAGCTTCTCTTTCAAGCCACCAATCGGCAACACTTCGCCGCGCAAGGTGATTTCACCGGTCATTGCCACGTCGGCTCTGACT
>JBIODT010000228.1:0-2878 GCA_044445305.1 Legionellales bacterium
ACCTAACCAAAGCCGTGACAGTGTCATGCGATACTTTCTTCTATGTTTTGTCCTATCGAATGGGCATCGATCGCATGCATGAGTGGATGTCACAATTTGGTTACGGACAAAAAACTGGCATTGATTTACCCGGAGAAAAAAGTGGACTTTACCCGTCTCCTGAATGGAAGCTCAGAGCGCGCAAAGCCAAATGGCTGGCAGGCGAAACGATTTCACTGGGTATTGGACAGGGTTATTTATTAGCATCGCCATTACAATTGGTGAAGGCTGTTTCTATTATCGCCAACCAAGGTCATATCGTCACCCCGCACCTACTACTCACATCAAAAGGTCAAACTCCATTTGCGCTGCCCAATAAATCTGAGGGCATAATCGACTTTCGTGGTACCAGTCAAGACTGGCTCAATATGCGCGAAGCAATGGTTGATGTAGTTGATCATGGTACCGCACGGCGTATCGGATACGGCTTATCTGGCTATCGCATCGCAGGAAAAACAGGAACGGCACAAGTCGTCGGCATTGCTCAAGGTAAAAAATACAATGAGGCCTCGCTGAATCATAGACAGTACGATCACGCACTTTTTACCGCATTTGCACCAGCCGACGACCCTCAAATTGCAGTGGCAATTATTGTTGAAAATGGTAAATCAGGTGCGGGTGCTGCTGCGCCGATTGCGCGCGCTATGTTCGATTATGAAATACACCAAAGGACAAAAAATCCTATTCGACCAGAGCTTACACCCGCTGATAATGGCTTGATGACCGCTGGGCAACCCATTCAAGCAATTAAAACAACACCGGTTAAACCTGCGCCTGGCATCATTAGCACCGCCAGCGGTGAAGAGTAATTGCCATGAATCAACTACGTATCATTGGCGGTGAATGGAAACGACGCATCATTCAATTTGAAAGTGTTGAAGGATTACGCCCTACGCCTGATCGTGTCCGTGAGACGCTCTTTAACTGGTTAATGTGGGATGTAGCTGGACGCCGCGTATTAGATGTCTGTGCAGGCAGCGGCGCACTTGGACTCGAAGCTCTATCGCGCGGTGCAGTAAACTGCACGATGATTGAACCGCATAAAAAACAAGCACTTCAATTGCAAAAGACTCTGGCTGAACTTCAATCTAACGCTGGGAAAGTTTTAAACTTCACCGCTCAAACAGCCGTCAACAAAGTTGAGGGCTCGTTTGATCTGATGTTCTTAGATCCCCCCTACTCGTTGAATCTATGGGCGGAATTGGCTCAGTTATACGATGAAAAGCTAAATGATCGTGCTTTAATTTATGTGGAAGCAGATCGGGCATTTGAAACGCTGGAACTACCTAACCACTGGCACCTCAAGAAGCAAACTAAAGCAGGCAGTGTGTTCGCTGGTTTATTCGAGAGAAGCGCCAATTAATTTTATTTTCTACAGTAGATTGAATGACATCGAACTAAAAACCCCTCATAAGGAAAATAATTCGATCTCTTATATAGGGTGTTTGTTTTCGGTTGTCATTTTCGAATTATCAATAATTGTGAAAAACAACTTACAACCTGCAACCTGCATTTCTTTTTCTCAAACCAATTTTTATATACGAAACTTTGAGCTATTTCTATAATGTCAAAAATAAGTCATTTTTTTAAAATTTTAAATAAAAGCCCTCGCTTTTGGTTATGGTTTTATATTGCAATGTTGCTATTACCATCAGCATTTATTTCTGGTGATGGCCTAGGTAAGGCGCTTTATCCAACAGTATTTTTTCTTGGATTAATTAATCATTATCGACGATTTTTTTGGCTGTCGTTAATCATTTATATCAGTTGTCCATTCGCTTTGTATTACGAAATATCCTACCAAGTTCCTCCTGAAGTATCTCTCTGGTTAACTTTACTAGGTAGCTCCAATGTTGAAGCTGGCGCATACCTCAAACATCTCAACATTCCGTTAGCACTCTTTTTACTATTGTTTTACGGTGCGCTATTACCTATTTTCTATCGCAAGATCCCACCACAATCTTTCAAGCTTCCGATTTGGTTTCGGATCGTTTGTTTGGCAATAATTTATGTACCCATCCATAGATTTTATGAAGAAAAGAATCATGATGATGGTTACCTTTCTCTAAATAGACACTATAAACAATCCTTTCCAATTAACTTTGGCATGGGTTATCACGCGGCCAAGCTCGAAATTAGCCGTGTGAAAGCACTCGTCGCAACCCAAAATAATATGCAATGTACACAAGATAATCACGACCAGACGGCACAGACCATCGTCATGGTAATTGGCGAAAGTGCGCGACGTGATCGTTTAGGGCTATTTGGATATCAGCGCGATACAACACCAGAACTATCAAAAAGACGCGATCAACTTTGGCTGTTTGACAATGCCATTTCAGCATCCTTTGAAACAACCAGCTCTCTCCCTACATTACTGACTGGGCACTTTCAGAACAATAACGCAACACAGCTGCACCCATCATTTTTAAGTGCATTCAACTCTGCTGGATTTAAGACGTATTGGTTTAGCAATCAAGCACAGTATGGCGAATATGACTCCCTCGTCTCAGCCTACGCTACCGCTGCGAAACAAAGGGCTTTCTTGCATCAGCACTCTGACTCGATATCACTTTCAACTGTTTATGATGAAGCGCTGTTACCTTATCTAGATCAGGCACTTTCGGACAAGAGCTCTCAGAAAAAACTTATCGTGCTCCATATCTACGGTTCGCATGCAGAGTTCAGCAAGCGCTATCCAAAAGAATTCCAGCGCTTTCCAAAAGACTACGACAATACGATTTTATATACCGATCATGTATTGAATGAGATTATTAACCATGTTGATGCACAAGGCGGGCAAAGCGCTCTGCTATACATGTCTGATCATGGTCTTAAT
>JBIODT010000229.1:0-2876 GCA_044445305.1 Legionellales bacterium
ATTCTGCTATAATGGTGCTAACGCGTTGATTTTCTGTGCTCCGCTTGTCGCTCGACAATCAACGCGTTAGCACCATTATAGCAGGATTATACTGACCTTAGTTTACTTCCCCACCAGAAGCACTTTTTAAATCTTCTTGCTCATAAAGAAGCGCAGGTTTAGATAAATCATTAACCACACTCTCATCAATAACCACCTTATTCACACCCTCCGCAGAAGGAAGATCATACATGGTATCTAATAAAATATTTTCCAGTATCGCTCTTAAGCCACGAGCACCCATTTTGCGTTGTATTGCTTTTTTTGCAATAGCAATCAAAGCATCCGGCTTAAACTCAAGTTCAACACCTTCCATTTTAAATAGCGAATGAAATTGTTTCGTTAAAGCATTTTTAGGAGTGGTAAGAATATCAACTAATGCAGACTCGTCAAGATCTTGCAAGGTGGTAACCACGGGCAACCGACCTACAAACTCAGGAATTAATCCATATTTAACCAAATCATCTGATTCCAGTTGATTTAGAACCTTTGATGCTTCTTCACCGGTTTCCTTTTTATTCTTCAATTGAGCGGAAAAGCCTATTCCTGATTTGTCACTTCGCAGTCTGATCACTTTATCCAAGCCTGCAAAAGCACCACCACAAATAAATAAAATATTGGAAGTATCAACCTGCAAAAACTCTTGTTGTGGGTGTTTGCGACCACCTTGAGGAGGAACAGAAGCAATAGTGCCTTCAATTAACTTTAATAATGCTTGCTGAACCCCTTCTCCAGACACATCTCTAGTAATCGAAGGATTATCAGATTTACGTGAAATCTTATCAATTTCATCAATATAAACAATACCATGCTGCGCTTTATCTACATCATAATCACATTTTTGTAGTAATTTTTGTATGATATTTTCTACGTCCTCGCCAACATAACCTGCTTCAGTCAGTGTGGTGGCATCTGCCATTGCAAAAGGAACGTTAAGAATCCGCGCTAAGGTCTGAGCCAAAAGCGTTTTACCACTTCCAGTAGGTCCAATCAGTAAAATATTACTTTTTCCAAGCTCGACACCATCCGCACTTTTATGCTGTAAACGTTTGTAGTGGTTGTATACAGCCACTGACAATACTTTTTTTGCATGAGGTTGGCCAATAACATATTCGTCAAGAAAATTAGCAATCTCTTTAGGTTTAGGCAGGTGTGTTTTGGACTCTTCCTGAACTTCGTGAACTTCTTCACGAATGATATCATTGCATAACTCCACACATTCATCACAGACGAATACGGAAGGCCCAGCTATAAGTTTCTTTACTTCATGCTGACTCTTGCCACAAAAAGAGCAATATAAAACTTTTTCGCTAGTTCCGTTACCGGATTTACTCATAAAAAAACCCCTTTTTACAGCTTTAGTTCAGTCACAATATATAATGGGTTTTCAGGTTTTATGCGCTTGATTTTTTCGTTCATGCGCATAAAACCTGAAAAACCATCCGTGAAAGGTATAAAATTTATTTATTGATAGGCTCGAGCAATTCTCTATCATAAAGAACTTTATCAATCAGCCCATAATCAGCTGCCTGAGAAGCACTCATGAAATTGTCACGCTCCGTATCTCGCATAATTTGATCTGAAGTTTTTTTGGTATGCTTTGCCATAATGCAATTAAGACGCTCTCTTACAGCCAGTGTTTCACGAGCATGGATCTCAATATCTGTTGCTTGACCTCTATAACCACCTAAAGGCTGGTGAATCATGACCCGTGAATTAGGCAGACAGTACCTTTTGCCATCCGCGCCAGCGCAAAGCAACAGCGCCGCAGCACTTGCAGCTTGGCCGATACATAAGGTACTAACATCAGGCTTAATAAACTGCATGGTATCGTAAATGGCCAGACCTGCAGTGACCACACCACCAGGCGAGTTGATGTAAATAGAAATGTCTTTTTCAGGATTCTCAGATTCAAGAAACAACAGTTGAGCAACCACTAAATTAGCCATGTGGTCCTCTACTTCACCCAAGAGAAAAATAATACGCTCTTTTAATAATCTTGAGTAAATATCATATGAGCGTTCCCCACGCGAAGTTTGCTCAATAACCATTGGAACTAACCCACTGGCATTGCGAATTATATTATCTGAGTAACCTGACATGACTAATCTCCTTTTTTCTCAGTATCTTTTTTAGGATTCATTACTGAATCATAATCCATAGTTACATAATCAAGCTTGGCATCTGCTGCTATTTTATCAGCAACCGTGTCTTCCATTACTAAAGCTTCAATTTCCGCCATATGCTCTTTACTGCTTTGGTACCAAGCGCGCAGTTCATCAGGAGTCTCATACGCACTAGCAAGCTTATCAATCATAGCATTGACTTTATCATTTTCTACAACTATACCATGTTTTTTTACATATTCTGAAAAAAGCAATCCAAGCTGAACACGACGTTTGGCTTGTACTTCAAATAATTCTCTAGGGAAATCAGGAATTTGCTCATTTTCTTTATGTTCGTTGCCAAAAAGACGGTGAAACATATCATGCTTCAAATGCTCGATTTCTTTATCTATTAGCGCTACTGGCAAGTCAAATGTGTTTACTAACATTAATTTATCAAACAGCTTTTCCCTGTTCATCATGCTAACTCGTCTTTCTAATTCACGAGTCATATTTGCTTTAATGTCTTTGGTGAGCGCATCAACGCCACCGTCTTTAATATTAAATTTCACCGCAAAGGCATCATTCAATTCAGGCAAGGCACCTTCGAGTACTTTTTGAACGGTAATTTTAAAGGTCGTGTCTTTACCCGCTAACGCTTTATGATCGTACTCTTCTGGAAACTTGACTTTAATATCAAAAGGAACGTCTTTCACACCAGCAATAATACCC
>JBIODT010000230.1:0-2863 GCA_044445305.1 Legionellales bacterium
AGCCAGGCAATAAACCCAATTACCCTGCTGCAATACGCCTATATAATAAGGCCATTCGCTTAGGTAGTAGCTTGGCAATGTGTAGTCGTGCCCGTCTCTATATTTTGGGTCACTGCGAGCCTGACAATCAACCCAATTACCCGCACGCGATAGCCCTATATGATACGGCTATTTGTTTAGGCAATAGGGACTCAATGTACTCAATGTATATACGTGCAGGGATGTATGAAAGTGGTCTAGGCGAGCCAGGCAATAAACCCAATTACCCTGTTGCAATAGCGTTATATAAAAAAGCCCTTGCCTTAGGTTATTTGGATGCAATGGTGCCACTAGCAACCCTCTATTGTAAGAGGAAAGGCCAAATCGACAATCAACTTAATTATGATGCGTTAATTGATTTACATAAGCGAAGTAATGACCGGAGCTGTCCTCGGGATACTAAAGATGCGCTTGATAAACTGCTTTTTGATTACACCATTGCGTCAGAATGGTACTGTAAAAGCAATTACCTGGGATTTTTTAGTCCCCTCAAACAAGAGCCTCTCAATCCCATTTCTAAAGACAATAAAGAATTAGACCACCTTCGCTATAAATACCGTATAGGCAAACTTGACTAGAAACAGGGTCGGATTATTAACAAAACATCAAGAAGTCGCATGAATGTGTTTAAACAATGCGCATAAACCTTATCTTTACACCTACTCAAATAGGGTGATTTTACTGTATTCCCTTTTATAAAACGTCAGTTAAACTATGATGAGTTTTTATAAAAGGAATACAAATGACGCTATCAAGCTTCAGTGATCTGCAAAAAAACATTACTTTTAGTGCGTTAAACCAAAAACAAGCTGAGTATGATGCAGCAGATGTAACCATTTTAAACGATAAATTCACGCGATCACCTTTTCATGCCATTCAATTTTTAATTGCTTTCGCAGGGTTAAGTGACAGCCAACAACAGCAGGTCCTTTCTCAACTTGCTATTCCTTCTATTGATAAAGAAGGTCTTCAGGCTTTAATCGCTGATATTGAATGGGGGGCATTGTTACAACCTCCGGCAGGCGCTAAAGTTTTAAAACATAGTTTTTCCATAGCCTTGGCTGATAGCGATGATTTTTTAAACGCCGTAGAAAAAAAACACCCTCATTTATATCAAGCCTTACTCCATGCCACTTGCATCGTTAAAATTGAACAACGTGATGAAGTGGTTTTTACCTCTACTATTTCTCAAGAGGAAGCATGGACAACCCCTTTTGTAAGAGATAAGCGTGAGGATTTTTGGAATGTTCCCGATTATGGAATTAGTCCACTTTTAAAACAAACTATAGCCTCTCTGAATGAGAATCAGCTAGTGAGTCTTGATGGATTTGCCATTAAAAAAGGCCGAGGGAAAGCGGCAGAACACATAGAATTGCTTATCATCGCCCCAATGATAAGCAATCAATTTGCTATAGACAGCAAAATAAAAACAGCACCGGGAATTTATGGTGCTTTTATAGGATTAACCCACTTTTATGGGTTAGAACAGGTTAATCGCGTAGAAGTAGAAATTGCAAATGCCGCTCATTTCTCAGACAAAGGTGCTTCAGCTTCACAAACACAAGTGACTAGATGTAGACGACAAAATGCTTGTTCTGGTTCTATGAATACTGTTATTACTGTACATGCACTGAATGTGTTTTTCTGTGGGGCTAATATCATTGCTCAATTTACCAAAGATAAAAAACCTGTAGCACATTCTGGTTTTAATGGACAGTTGTACATCGAGCTTCCTACTCAAAGCCAAGAAAATACCCGTGTTTTATTATTAGCTAGTGCACCAAACCCTCAACAAGCCTTTGCCCTAATCGGCAATGAATTGCCATCATACAGCCAACCTGTGCATAAGAAACAAGCTCCGGGAATTTCTGTGTCAGCAGCAGCCACGGATGATGAACCAATGATCTTTCCGTTGAGCGGCCATAGCGGCACACTTGAAGATGATGATATTGTAACTATAATCCCGGGATGGGTTCCAGATGAGCAACCTGAGCCAGAGGACTTATCAATCCCGTCATGGATGTCGGCTGAGCAGCCAAGACGATTGCGGCGCTCCTGGAGTCCACCAGAACCCACTATACATCAGTTAGATCATTTGATAGAAAGAACCATAGGCCTTAGCACGGATTGTTCAGATATATTAGAATACACGCTGCTAGAAAAGGCAGGTATATTAAGCGCCTTAGTAAACAGCACCATTAAATGCCAGTTCATTGGGGCTAATACGCCGCCATCTAGAGAGGCAAAATCAGCGGTTACTTATGGTTTTAAACAGCGGGTACAAAATCAAGATTCAAAGTTACTGCAAGTTCGAGAAGCCATGCAAAGAAACATTCCCGGTTGCAGTATCAGAACTCCCGATGCTAAGGTTTTTGAACAACAAATTTCTTTTATTGTACCCAATTTAATCCTAAAAAATGCTATTGAAACATCTTCTTTATTCCGAGCTGCAGGCGAGTTGTCTGCTCTTGATAATACCCAGCTTCAACAACTTAAAGCAGGGGTGTTGTCTTATAGGGTGAGCGATGAGGAGCAGTTGCTGAATAAAAAGATTGCTGAATTGGTAGAAAAAATAGATGGTATTTTAAAGGCTAGCCCTTTAATTCAAAAAGGTCTATTTTCTATAACTGAACAAGGAAAAAGAAAACCCGAAGAGAACCAAACAGAAGCAAGTTCTGCGCGATTAAAAACAGACGCTGATAAAGTAATTGGCTCAGCGCCATAAGCCCTGACCACCGAACTTCTTCGTACGGGACAAAAACACATGTGCTATGAATTGGACTCAATGAATGTGGAAATTCGTCTTTACGATCAGGCAATCAGG
>JBIODT010000231.1:0-2832 GCA_044445305.1 Legionellales bacterium
CAACATAAAAATATTTTATGTGAGGTGCAAGCGATTGGTTTATCTGGACAGCAGCATGCCGCAACGTTACTTGATACCCATAATAAGGTATTGCGACCAGCGATTTTATGGAATGATGGGCGCTCACATGAAGAGTGCCTTGAGCTTGAACGCCGTTTGCCAACCATTCGCAGCATAACGTGTAATAAAATGATGCCGGGCTACACCGCACCCAAACTGTTGTGGTTAAAGAAACACGAGCCGGAACTGTTTAAAAGTATTGCAAAAGTGTTGTTGCCAAAAGATTATTTGCGTTTAAAAATGACTGGTAATTATGCGAGCGACATGTCAGATGCCTCTGGCACCATGTGGCTTGATGTACAAAAAAGAAAATGGTCTGATGACGCTTTATCTGCTTGCGATTTAAATTTAGAACACATGCCACAGGTTTATGAAGGCAACGACATTACGGGAACCTTATTGCCTGAAGTGGCTAGCGCTTGGGGAATGTCACCTCAGACTGTTGTTGTGGGTGGCGCAGGAGATAATGCAGCTGGAGCATTGGGTTCTAACGTAACAGAGGCTGGAAGTGCTTGTCTTTCTTTAGGAACTTCAGGTACTTATTTTGTTGCAATAAATGAATGTGTTGCAGATCTTAATGGGAGTGTGCCATGTTATGCACATTGCTTACCTCATCGATGGCATTTGCTCAATTGTCATTTAAGTGCAGCAAGCTGTTTACACTGGCTTTCTCAACTTTTAAGCACCGATATCAACCAATTATTAGCTGCAGCTGAAGCCAATTTCACTTCTTCAGGACGCACCCCTTTGTTTCTACCTTACTTAACAGGGGAAAGAACCCCTATTAATGATCCTTATGCGCTTGGGACTTTTATTGGTTTAACCCCACAAACAAAAAAAGCCGATTTAATGCAAGCAGTACTTGAGGGCGTTGCATTTAATTTTACCCAAGGACAAGAACTGTTACAGGCGATAAACGTGGAAGTTAATACCGTTGCTGTTGTAGGAGGCGGGACTAAAAATTTTTATTGGGGAAAAATATTAGCAACCTGTTTACAACGCAGGTTACATTATTGTTTCGGGCGTGAAGTTGGTGCGGCACTTGGTGCTGCTCGTTTAGCATGGCTTGGTGTGAATGGCGGCGATCCGGCGCTTGTGTTTCCTTCACCTGTAATAGAAAAAACCGTAGAACCAGAATATTCATTGACGGCTCATTATGAGAAAAAAATGAATTTATTTAAGAAGTCTTATTTGCAATTAAAACCGATTTTTGAGGAGCATTTTTATGTCTGACATTTTTTCACATATTGAAGCCATTCAATATGCGGGGGTAAACAGTGATAATCCATTGAGCTATCGCTATTACCAACCTGAAAAAGTTATTTTTGGCAAAACCATGGAAGAACATTTACGCATCAGTATTTGTTATTGGCATAATTTTGTTTGGAATGGGTTTGATATTTTTGGAGAAGGCACTTTTAACCATCCCTGGTTACAAGACAGTAACAGTATGGAATCGAGCGAAATCAAAGTCGATGCCATCTTTGAATTACTCACCAAATTAAATTTAAAATATTTTACTTTTCATGATCGTGATATTGCTCCTGTAGGCAGGAATTTTAAAGAAGAAATCGACAATGTAAAAAGAATGGCCGAGAAAATTGCTGCCAAAATGGAAACCACAAAAAAAGAATTGTTGTGGGGAACTGCAAATTTAACGAGTCATAAGCGTTATATGGCAGGTGCTGCATCAAATCCAAACCCTGAGATTTTTGCTTATGCCGTTGCACAAGTCAAAAACACACTGGATATGACCCATCAACTACAAGGCCACAACTATGTATTTTGGGGTGGACGAGAAGGTTACGATACTTTATTAAATACCGATTTAAGAAAAGAGCTCGATCAACTGGGTCGTTTTTTTTCTATGATAGTAGATTACAAAAATAAAATTGGTTTTAAAGGCGCCCTTTTAATTGAACCAAAGCCATGTGAGCCAAGTAAGCATCAATACGATTTTGATACTGCAACCGTGTATGCCTTTTTACAAAAATATGGTTTAGAAAAAGAATTTAAAGTGAATATTGAAGCGAATCATGCAACGCTTGCAGGCCATAGTTTTCAACACGAAGTTGCCTATACACTTGCTAATGGAATCTTTGGCAGTATTGATGCCAATCAAGGTGATGCACAACTTGGTTGGGATACCGATCAATTTCCACTCAACACCAGTGATTATACCCATGTTATGTACCTTATTCTCCAAAATGGCGGATTTACAACAGGTGGTCTTAATTTAGATACAAAATTGCGACGTCAATCTACTGAATTAGTAGATTATTTCTATGCGCATATCAGTGCCGTGGATAATTTAGCCCACTGTTTATTAAATGCTGTACGTTTAATTGAGCAAGGCAAATTGTCTAAAATGACAACAGAGCGCTATCAAGGATGGGGTAGTGAAAAAGGCCAACGTATTTTAAATGGTGGGGAGACGGTGGAATCCTTGGCAAAATATGTGTTGGATAGTAATTTCAATCCTGAACCAGTTTCGGCACATCAGGAATTGTTGGAGATGATGCTTAACAATGCTCTTTGAGAAAAAGCATGCTGGCAGTATTGTGGTTTTTGATGTGTGTTTTGTAGCTTGGGCCTTGGCCCGAAACAGCACTAAGACTGAATCCGAACCCTGCACTTGTTGGGCCAAGGCCCAACTGATCTTGGCCTCTCAGAAGCGTTGTTGTATTCAGACAGCAATCAAACAGTGCGTCATTGCGAGGCTACGAAGCAACCCTGTGGCCGTCACTCCGAACGCGCTGGATTGCTTCGTAG
>JBIODT010000232.1:0-2767 GCA_044445305.1 Legionellales bacterium
AAACCTTGATTACGCTGCGCTGCATCAAGGCTACGCGTTACGCCGTTAACTCATTACCTTTATTCAAGCCTGATTGCCTGATCGTAAAGACGAATTTCCACATTCATTGAGTCCAATTCATAGCACATGTGTTTTTGTCCCATACGAAGGTAACACATTAAATTATTATGACAATATATGCCCGCCATGATACTCTGTGCGTATTTATCGGCCTGGTGTATAAATACATGACAGAAATGGAATTGGCTCTCATAGCTGCAATTGAGCGTGACCATCACAATTATCAGTTTGATCTTGAAGACAAGATTCGTACTCAACTAGAGAGCATGGGCTTTAAAGGCAGTAGTTCTGAATTTCTCCATCATCCTGAGTTGATTGGCTATCATCGTAGTCACTTCCAGTTGTCCTGTGCGTATTTTATTGCCACCTATGTTGCAGCGCATGACAATCCTCCATTAATGCAAACAATCTTTTCTAACATCGAACGCGTCTTGCTGACTAGGGTTGCAGTATGCAGTAGGGACAAAAAAGGTTGCACTTTACTCCCCTTAGAAATGGCACAACCCACGTTTATACAAAATCTGTTTGCAACAGCAGATGAGCCATTGATCAGTTTGTTTATGAAGTATTTACCTGCTCCCAAACAATATGTATTTGACGCACTTGCCATGCCAGCATGTATAACCGCAGAAACTTCTACCGCCCAACAGGCGATCAAAAAAGTTTTACAAAAAAACAATATGGATCTGCCAAACGTCGAAGAAAAAATTATAAAAATTCAAAGATCATTCAGACTCAAGCGACGAATGAGAGAAGAGATGAACCGTATCGCTAATATCTATCTATACTGCAGTGATATGTGCGTTATGACAGAGGAACAGAGACTAAAACGGACCAAACAAATGATACGGCAAGCAACGCTCCCGTATACACCTCAATGTGATGGCATCTTGGCCAGCCGGATAAGCCATATTGCTCAAAAAATAGATTTGTACCAAACCATTCGTCATGTAACCTCTTCCAGCGCAATAGAGTCTATTTTTAATGAATCATTTTATGGCCGACGAACCTTATTGCAATTCTACATGCCATTTAAAAAAGCATCTTTATGGGGAAGCGATGTTGATAATGGCGATGGCAATGTCGTGTGTTTTGGGACCAACCTTATTGATCCACTAGCCAATGGTGACATTGAAATAGTCCTTGATTTAAAAAAAGTTATTCAATCTCGTCCAGCTGCATTTTATAAAGTCTGCGATCTTGGGTTTGATGGTAATATTCAAAGAGAGGCAATTCTCTTGGGCCAGCAACTTCAATTCACCTTGGTTAAACCATTACGCTATCAGGCTTTCAATACAGTGGCTTTTCAAATTACAAACCCTCGAAATGGTGCACTTGAATCCCATGCAATCTTACCAAGACATACAGTTATTGGCTACGATCTAAAAAACATGAGCCAAGTTTTTGTACTTAATTTTTTTAGATTTATTGATAACCTACATACGCCACATGTAAGTGGTGCAGATCTCGGGGAAAGTGACGAACAGTACATCGCTCAATTGTACCAAAAGCTTGCACAGTTGAATGATGAACAATTGGAACTATTTTTAACACAAGTTGCAACTGAATTCACTAAAACAGCCGAATTCAACTTTTATGGAGCTTACAAGCTGGATTTTTCCTCTATTAAGACCATTAAGAACAGTGCATTGAAAAACAAGCATGCACTTGATATAAAATTATTGATAGCCTCATTAAATTCAGGTCATTTAAACCTGCTGATAGAGGCACAAGCTGCGATACCTGAGTTATTTAAAAGTTATCGTTTCCTCGACTATTTACTTTCTTCTAATTTCAACCCTTCGAGCAAGCGCGCTTTGGAGTTTTTACGCAAGCAATGCCGTGTGCCTGCCTGGATGAATAATGATTATTATGACGCATTGCTCGTGGATGAAAGCGATGCATCGCTCTTTATTATTGAACCCACACCAGTTAAGCCGATCACTATCAGTACAAATGTAAAAGAAGTTCATGCTACTACAGTGCCAATCGATTTATTCTCCGCACCAACAGAAGTTGATGAACAGAAAAATAATCCACCGGTTTTGATTCCTGTAAACGTACCAATTGAGGAAGTCCGAATTGACCATAAAACAACCATAGTTGTGGTTGATGAGCCAGTTATTTATCAGATTAAAGATCAAGACACTGTAGCAGCAACCGACTTATTGGGTTTAACAGCAACGAAGATTCCGATACCCATTGCAACAGGAATGTCTCGGTCTGCATTTAAGGATGTTATTGCGAGTTATGAATCAACCTCTATCCTGGGGCAGGGTTGTTGTTTTTTCAATCCCATTAGAAGCATCGCCATGCGTGGGCTAAATAAAATACTTAGTGATGCATCAATTGTGGAAATAACTAAAGAGCAAATTGAATCAGCTCTGTCGGCAGATTCTCCGCGAAGACTTAGCTTATTTCAGGGCTATGGCAAGAAGAATGCAAGCAGTACAGATGATGTGATTTTGAAACCAAGTGAGCAATTTAATCACAAGGCTTGAGGGTAAAGCTCATTTCCTCAGTGTAATATCTTCCTAAAGTGCCCTTATAATCGGAGTTCTATAAAAATCGCAAGAACGTTGAGCCGTTGCACTAGTATGGGGTGAAAAGGTTGGAAAATGTCAGTCTCATGATTCTAGTATGTTCCTTCGCCCGCTGGCGGGAGAAGGTGCCCGACAGGGCGGATGAGGGTGGGATCATATTAGAC
>JBIODT010000233.1:0-2754 GCA_044445305.1 Legionellales bacterium
GCATATGGATCATGAAACCATGGAGTTTGATGTACTTATAGTTGGTGCAGGGCCTGCAGGATTGTCCGCCGCTATAAAATTAAAACAACTGGCCCTGTCAGCAAATAAAGAAATAAGTATTTGTATTTTAGAAAAAGGCGCGCAAGTTGGTGCGCACACCCTTTCTGGTGCCGTTCTGGAGCCACGAAGTTTAAAAGAATTATTGCCTGATACTTGGCAAAATGCGCCCTTGGATACACCCGTACACCAGGATTCTTTTTATGTGATGACTCAAAAGAAAGCATACAAACTACCAACGCCCAAACCCATGCGTAATCATGGGAATTATATCATTAGCTTAGGCCAGCTGTGTCAATTCCTTGCGCAACAAGCAGAATCTTTAGGTTGTGAAATTTATCCTGGTTTCGCTGCCGAAAAAGTACTTTATAACGACAACAATCAAGTTATAGGTGTTGCAACTGGTGACGTAGGTATAGACAAACAAGGAAAACACACGAATAACTACCAACCTGGCATGCATTTATTAGCCAAGCAAACCCTTCTGGCCGAAGGCTGCCGAGGTCAACTAAGCCAAAGTCTCATGGCTCATTACCATTTAAGAAAGCAAGCGCAACCACAAACGTATGGATTGGGAATAAAAGAAATATGGCAGGTGACAGAAGAAAAACATGAGCCAGGGAAAGTGATTCATACTATAGGCTGGCCTCTTGATCATGCAACTTATGGCGGCTCTTTTATTTACCATTTGTCAAACAGGCAGGTTGCAATAGGTTTTGTGGTGGGGCTGGATTATAAAAATCCCTGGTTGAATCCCTTTCAAGAATTTCAAAAATTTAAAACACACCCATTAATCAGCTCACTCTTAACCGGTGGCGAACGAGTGAGTTATGGTGCTCGCGCCTTAAATGAGGGCGGTTGGCAATCCATACCCAAGCTCACTTTTCCTGGCGGTGCGCTATTAGGTGATGCCGCCGGGTTTCTTAATGTCGCAAAAATAAAAGGAATACACACCGCCATGCAATCTGGCATGCTCGCAGCACAAGCATGCTTTGAATGTTTAGGTGAAGAAAACACCACCCAACAAGAGTTAACCAGCTATCCTAAAAAAATACTACGTTCATGGATGACGAAAGAACTGTATGCGGTAAGAAACATACGACCCGCATTTAAATTTGGCTTGATTCCAGGATTAATCAATGCTGCATTTGAAACGTATATTACACGAGGGTACTCACCCTGGACCCTGTCCAACCATAACGATCACACCACCTTAATTCCGGCTGAAAAAGCAAAAAAAATCAGCTATCCCAAACCAGATGGTGTGATTACTTTCAATATATTATCATCCGTCTTTTTATCCAATACCTATCATGAAGAGAATCAACCCTGCCATCTTAAACTTAAAAAACCCGAGTTGGCCATTGAACTCAACCTAAAAACCTATGCCTCACCTGAAAGCCGCTATTGTCCTGCAGCTGTATATGAAATAATAGAAGAAGAATCTGGACCCAGATTACAAATCAACGCCCAAAACTGTATACACTGTAAAACCTGCGATATTAAAGATCCCCAGCAAAACATAGTGTGGCAAGCACCCGAGGGTGGCGGTGGACCAAATTACATGAACATGTAGGGGATGGTGCATTGATTCAATACGGCTCATTTTGTTCTCTAAAAAACGTCATTATCGGGTTGTTATTTTTTAATGATAAAGGTAAAATCGCGATTGCAAACAACCCGTGTAAATCAATAAAAAACCAATACCCTACTGGTTTTTCACAAAGTCTCGGTGGCGCAGCTGGATAGCGCGGCCCCCTCCTAAGGGGCAGGTCGCAGGTTCAAATCCTGCCCGGGACACCATATTTGTCAAAGAGTTACGAATTTAAATTTTTGATGCGTTTTATTTTCCAGGTACCTAGATGGGTGACTAAAAAATTTAAACAAGGAACTATTCTTTTACCAGGGACTGCATCTAAAGGTAGGTAAGTAGCTTCATATAAAACCACTTACAAGATTATTAAGGACTGTAGGTTATAAGCCTTATGGTTTTACACTTGCCATCATGTCCATATCAGCCTCAAATTTCATTTGTTTTCCAACAGTGACATCATATTGTTCCTGATTTACTATCTCATAAGATGAAATAGTAGCAGGTTCTGATGATAACATTTGTGAAGCAAATTTGAGTTTTATTCCCGTTGCCTGTTCTACAGCTTTTATAACTGTACCAATATCTTGTGATTCGCCATTAAACCACTGATCGCCCAAGGTAAACGTATTGTTATGGCAATCCATTCCTGGAGCAACAGCCTTATAGCCCCCAGCTTTATTCAATTCTTTGGCTCCATTAAGAACGTGACCTCCTGATTGCAACGCGCTTGACACTAGACAGCGAGAATTATCAGCATCACAATTATTTTTGATTGTTAAGGACATTTTTTCTCCTAACGTGCTTCATTATTGTATCAATGACATTGTAGCACAAATAGTTAAAAACTGCTCGAAAAATTTACAACAACAGCTATCAATCTGGTTTGCAAAGGAATAATCAGGCTTATCCGGGCCGCAACCGCCAGGGAGTGACGTTTTTATCGTAGTCACTGTGCGTTGCGAACCCTCACTCCGGCGTTTTGCAAGCTAGTTGACACTCTTTTTTGTAGATTTATGCAACGAGTAGTTGCTTGATCACCTCTGGTTTTTCAGGATTTAAAGCCACTTCTGTTATGGCCTCCCACTTTCTTACATTACCAGACC
>JBIODT010000234.1:0-2752 GCA_044445305.1 Legionellales bacterium
ATTTATTAACCATTAATCGCCATGATAAAGGTATCAACCAGCGACGAGGAGATCATGGAAAAACTAAATGTTTTAAATTATGAATTTGAGTATGACGCAGCCTACCTAAAAGAAAAGGCCGCCCTAGTAGTTGGTAAGCTTGCTATGTGTGCAGCCGCGCCAAAAGCTACTGGATATCTATTTGGTGGGATCAGGCAAGCACCAAATCCAATGACCGAAATATCAGGGCATATTCAAGCAGGAGGAGTCGACATTGGCCCTAAAATCATCATTTTTCTAGAATGCTCCGCATTTGCTCTAGCAACAGATGCAAGCGAACTGCTTAATTGGGCTTATACCCAAACATTTGGGCACTCAATTCAAAGCACCACTTCTCACTTAGCCAAGCCAATGGCAGCGATGAACCACCCCGAGCTGTCAATTAACGCCCAATCAGCCTTAGCCCATGATGGTCAGCATAACAACACACTCGATCACCAACAATAAGTTTCAATGTCTTTCGATTTATTTTACACTAACTATATGGTGCGAATTCAAACAAGGGTTAGCCAACTTGCAAAAACGCAATTACTTAAGCAAGCTAGAGAAGGTATTTTACAGCGAGCATTTCAATGATATGGCGCTAACTTTTTTGTTAACCTCGAGCGCAATTGCAAGAGCGACGATGCACCAATACTCTAAAAGCGGAAAAATAAATCATGATGTGATGAACAGCCTAATCTCCCTCCCCTACGCGACTTCCAAACAATTTATGGTCAAAATGGTCACCGCCGACCTTGTTGAAGAAGGTTGGATGAGCAAATCGGCAAAAGAGGTACTCGACGCATATTACTCCGCCGCAATTTATGTCAGCGCCTTTAACACGCTCAACGCCCCCCTTAGCGAATTTTTTGAACAATTCGACGTTTTTAAATACGCCATCAGCGTAGAGTCGGCGGTAAAAGCCGTGGCATTTGGAGCGTTTCAAATGCCAATATTAATCTCCCTAGGCAATTTGATCAATGTCATCCAAGACGAAGGCGCTTTGTGCCAAGATGTCGTACCGCACTCACCTGAAGTAGATACCAATTACCCAGCGTTAAAAGCTACTTTAGAGTACACACTGGGCAAATATACAGAATATGCACTGTCAGCAAGCTTTTCTTCATGGGGATTACCCATTATTACCCGCGCAGTTGCTGGCGGTATTGGCTATATCACCACCAAAATCACTTCCGACCTAATTGATAGCAAGGAAATAGAGCAAAACCAGCTGACATTTGAGTTTACCGTTGGTAGCATCAACCATTGGTTACAACAAGCCACCGAACCCATTACCCAACAGCTACTCGCACATGTCACGACCAGTGACATTGAGGCAAAAAATATTGTTACCGGTAGCATTGAAGCCACCGAACAAATTGCACGACATTACAAAGACACCCTATTAGACTATTTCAACCCGTTAGTATCCCCAAAAAACATCGAAGAGCTCTAGGTTTCACTTTACACTCCACTCCAAAAAGAGTAGAATTTTTTCTCCATTGTTAAAGTGAATTTTTTAAAGGATTGCCATGACAGAAGATAACAAACTTACTACATTTATACCAACACTTGCTGATAGAATCGGCCAAAGCAAGTATTTTAACGACATGAGTATATCATTCGGGGCGTCTGCTTTTCTAAGTTTAAGTGCAGCACTTCACGAATATAAAATCAACGGCATGAGTTACGCGGTTGTTAAGAAGGGTTTAATGATACCTGCGGCCTTAACTCAACAACTCCTAGTTAAAACATTCACTGAAAAATTAGTGCAACTTGAACTAATCTCTACATCAATGAAAAGTGTTATCGATGTTGCGAATTCAGGAACTGTATTTGTTAACTCTTATTTTGCACTTAATGATTTGCTTAAACCACTGTTTGGTCAATCTATGGCCTCTTCAATTGAATTCGGCACGGTGACAATTCCTAACCTAATTTCATTAGATAATCTAATGAATGCTATCAATAAAGATTTCGCAGAACACGATGCACCGCATGATGCAGAAAACATAATTGGCCTTGATAAAAATTATCCTGCCACAAAAGCTGCTATTGCTTACACTCCAACCCTATATTTAAAATACATATTCAGCCCTGAAGCAGTAACCGGGCTTTACACAGGCATTCAACAATATGTTGCGGGTGGAATTGGTTATGCAACCGCCAAAGGACTAGGCGCTTATTTAAGCAATAAGACCCATACACCTTATGACTATGCGTTTGAATTTGAAGTAGGTGGCTTTAACCATTTACTATATGGAACACTTGGTTCAGACACTGTGGTCGAATCAAATTATGTAAAAAATTCCTGTGGTGATGAAGTGGCGGTTAATGGTAAAGTTGCTATTATCGTTGAAGGTTTAGAGCAAATCGCTCGCGTGAATATGGAAGTTATAACTGAGCAAAATGTTATGGCATATAACTATAGTTATTCTTTAGCCCTCAACGTTTCAGCCGTAGTTAATGTATATGCTGCAGATGGATATGAGTATGGCTGTGCTTTAGCTCATAACGTCTCACAATACTTTTTGAGTAATTCTACTAGTGATGAGCTGTAGCCAAAACCAAGCTTAGTAAACTTTAGTTCCCCTGCAATCTAGCAGGGGTCCATCTTGCAGCCAGCAAAAAACCTGGATACCTGCCGCTGCAGGTAAACAAAGATTCCCCTGTATATGTTTTATAGTCTACAGCAACCAGATTGATGACTTAAGAGATGGTATAATTTGAA
>JBIODT010000235.1:0-2728 GCA_044445305.1 Legionellales bacterium
CAATATTACTTTGTGCGCGAATCTAAAATAAACTCTATTAAAACAATGGAATAATGCCTGTAACGCTTACATACGTGCGATCACGCACTAGGGCGAATAGAGGCTTTATTCATGTCGCAACTTTCAGAAATTGGTATGTCACGAACAAATGACTTACTTCCACATCTTCCATTCAAGCGCACAACATTACGCAAGTTAATCAATTTAGGACTTTTTCCAAAACCTACGCGCATTGGTTCAATGTCTTGTTTCAAAAATTCAGAGGTCTTGGCGTGGTTGGAGTCTCAAGGCAAACCTGAAAGTGATGGAGGCTTTTAATCATGACTACTTCATTACCCACCAATGGCAATAGCCAACGCACCCGCATTATCGACTACCTACAGACTCACGATACTGGTCTGAATCGCTATGAAGCAGACAAACTGTTAAACGTGTGTCAATTCCCTGCTCGAATTTTTGAATTAAAGGCGTTAGGACATGTATTCCTGACCATCACCGAGACAGCCGAAGATTTAAACGGACGTATTCATCATGACATTGTTCGTCATTTTTGGAGAGAATTTAAGCCGTTTATAATGGAAAATTCCTAATGAAAAAATCACACCATATAGAGAAAGTCAGTCTAGCTTTCTTATTGATTATCTGTACTGATTTAAGACCGTCAACTTACTGTGGAGTGGCTTATAGATGGCACTACGCTCTAGGGTAAAAGCCATAGGTCGGCGTGAGCAGGGGTTATGGGTTGCTCTACCTGTTAATGTTTTAAGTTCCGACAACTTTAGAACATTAACACCCAATGCAAAAAATCTGATGTGGTGCTTTCTGTCTCAAATTCAGCTTACAGTTGGGGGAACAAAAAACAATGGTGACTTATGTGCAACTCATTCGATTACGAAAGAATGGGGCATTGGTTCAAAAGAGACATTGAACAAGGCGATTAAAGAGCTACTTGAACGTGGTTGGATTGAACCGACCCGCAAGGTCTCTTTTAGCACTGGAGAGCGGAATAAACCCAATCTCTACGCGTTAACCTTTTTCGCAATTGATAGTTGCGGTGGCAAGTGCACACCAACAAAGACGCCATCGAGTAAATGGAATAAGCTTTTTCAAAATTAGGCGACTGGTACAGTTTTTATCTTCACAGGTACATTAACTGTACCAGTAGCTCAAAATAAGACCATTTTTAACCTGTTACTGGTACGGAAAGTGTACCTATTGAGATGTTTTGATAAGTTGACTGGTACGGAATATGTACACCTCTATAGCTCACCATAGGTGCAGGCTTTAATGATGGGCTTTATTGATTTGGATTGAGTCATTTTTAATGAGTGATTGGATTGAAGGCACTGGGGAAGATTCATGCACGAACAAAAATCGTTGACAGTAAAACAGGAATCATTTTGTAAGTTATACATTGAGCATGGTAATGCGTCCGAAGCTTATAGACGTGCTTATAACGCTGAAAACATGCAAGCGGCAACAATCAACCGTAAAGCGTTTGAATTGACCGAGAACGGCAATATTACGGCAAGGTTGAAGGAACTACGCAAAGGACATGCGGCGCGTCATGCAGTTACAGTTGACAGTCTGGTTGACGAATTGGAGGACGCCAGACAGGTCGCTAAGGCAGATAACAGACCTTCGGCTATGGTCAGCGCGACAATGGGTAAAGCTAGGCTTATGGGCTTAGATAAAGGCGTAACCGAAAATGTTGGCGAACTTTCTATCATTCATATCAATGCGCCCGATGTGTTTGATTGATATAAATGAATGTTAATTATATTTTGTTGTGTCGCATCGACTATTTAATCTGTGGTTAAGCTGTTAGCATCTTTAAAACATATAAAGAATGCTTTTTGGTGTTGGTATCAATTTTGGAATTATTATGAGAAATAAGATAACTTTAATTTTACCTCTTTTGCTGACGTTATCAGTATTTGCAAAGGCTAGTGAGCAGTATGTTTATCCTGACACGTTAAAAGGCAAGCCTTCATTAGAGCTTGGTCAAGCTGTTTTATTATTTATGCCACCAGCTAGCCAACGAAATATTGATTGGAATTATTTAGCAAATTCCAAAAATGTATCGTGGGTCGATAATCCATTCATAGAAAGAACTAACGATGATGGTTCTGCAAATGGCGCATCACGAACAGGTTGGATAAGAGTTAATGTTTCAGGGAGGAACGCAACAGTATTGAAGAAAAATCTGTTTGAATTAGGTTGGATGGTCTCGTATGAAAACGATTCTGATGCTCGGCATTATGTTGATACCATAACATTGATGCCTGGAGCGAACGATGGTGATGATCAGTGTTTTGGCAGGTCAAATACAGGATGTACTTTTGATCCTAGACCCTCTTTAAAACGTGCGGGTATTAAATATACGTTAATTTGTGAGAATAAAAACTCATCGGGTGGTGATCAGATATTCTTGCTTACTGCACCTAATAAGAAAAGTACTTTGGCAGATTGGTCTAGGAGTAGTGGATCAGGTGGAGCTACTGCTTCATTTATTTTAAATTTAACTGGAAATAAACAGAAAATGTGTGAGCCTGACACTAATTAATATATATTTTCTTCAAGTTTGATTGGTGAATGCTTTAAATGTTATTGATGAGTTGATTTAGTGAAATTTAGGGTAAATAAATAAGGTCTTTCTTATAAAGACGGTAAATTTGACGGTAAATTTATTGAAATAAATAAATTATATATAAAAAAAAAAAAAAAA
>JBIODT010000236.1:0-2726 GCA_044445305.1 Legionellales bacterium
GGCTGTTAGCATCATCCAGATTTGAAAAGGCTAAACATATATTCTTAAGTGCTGCATAATGCGCTCCGTATTCAGCGCCAATGCCGGCAACAATAGCAACACCCATAATGGCACCAAAGAGTACCATTTTAATTGCGAATTCTTTGCGTTGTTCTTCGGTTGAGAAAAATTCCGTATGTTGTTCTGCAAATCGTTGACTAATTAGCATTATGGTGTCTTTATGTTCAAAACGGTTTAATAAAGTATCCATGGCGGTGTAATTTATTAGAGGTAGCGCTATAAATTCAACAAGAAAGGTTCTAAACAGATTGGCTTGACTGCCTGTTTCATGTAACCATACATTGCTTATGGAGCCAATTTGCTGTTGTACCGCAGCGGTTGATCCCAAATGCCCACCAGCGGTTAGTCCCTTGCATATGAGGGTTGAGGCAACTTTAGCAGAGCCAACGCCTGCCGCAGCTAAACCTGCGGAACCAAAGGTAAGTCCGGTGGCTACAAAAAACAGACCTGTCTTTACGGGGGACTTAGCCGACATTTCGCGTTCGAAAAATTTGGCAAAGTCTGTGCAGGCAAAGCCTACGGCTGAAAGGACGTCCGCTGCATGATACAGATAAACGGGGGATTCGCTGGGAACTTTTAGTCGGGGTGTGCCGTCTTTATTCCTAAGAAATGAGGCATCAGAGGCTCGTGCATTATCAGAGCTATTCTTTAGGGCAAGAGTGCCCATTAATGCGTTTGCTGATTCTCTAGGGGTTTTGCCGCCTTCTCTATCTTGGTTACGCCTGGTTTCGTCATTTTTTTGTCGTCGCGCTAGGGTTGGTTCTTTCGTTTTTTTATTGGCTTCGCTACGATCGGAAATAAATTTAATTAATCGATCAAAATTATGTTGGGCTGATTTAAGGGGTACTTTCTGGTTTTTTTTATGTATAAAACAAGCGGTATAAATAGCATCATGTTTGCGCATAGAGGGTACTTGTCTTGAATCAAGCACTATATCGCCCGTCAAAGGGTCATCAAATTGCCATAATTGGTTTTTTGTGGGTATTTGTTTACTAAATACATGATTTTCCAGGGCATAGGATGCATCTTGGTAGGCTTCAGTCAGGCTTTGGTTGGCATAGGTCAATGGTTTTGCAGCTGTATGCTGATAGACGCTAATAAGATGTTGTTCTTTAGCAAAATTATCCATAACTTTGCGATATACAATAAGAGGCTCCTTTCCTTGCCTTAAGTCGGCAATCATCTGCTGTTTATTGTTTTCGACTTGATCACGCAGTGTCTTGAGGCGCGATATATGGATTAGCTCCGCTGATGTGAGCTCTCTTCTATTGTTCCCAGTTCTTTTGGGTATCGCCTCTAGCTCCTTAATTAAATCCTCTAGTCTCTTATCGTACTCCGCGTATAGGTCAGTAATTGATTGTATAATAGGGTCCTTTTCATCTAATGGCTTCCCTTTGTGGTTCTCTAGGGTTTCTAAAAAAGTGAGTTGTGTTAACAATTTTATATGAAAGGCGGTACTTTCACGTTCTAATCGCGAACACAAGGCTATTTTTGCCTTGCGATTAGGAGACATCCGTGTATTAAGTTCGAGTTCTTCTTGTTGCTTTTCGAGGTTTAAAAGATGTTTACCCAGAATGTTTATAACCTTATTGGCCAGTATGTTATTGTCTGGTAGGTTGCCGTAGCGACGAAAGGCTTCAATTGCAGTAATATCTTGTCCATAAAAATCATGCCGCTCATTTTGGCCAAATTTAATAAAAAAGGCACCATTTCTATTGGTTCTAACCGTTTTTACTGTTGGCATGCCAGGCTCCAAATCGTATTTATAGTATTAATTATAGGCTTTTTTGATAATTTTTGTGAAAAACAGGGCAGGCATGTGTATTCTTGCTTCTTTGCCCCCTTTGATATGCATTAAATTGCATTTTTCTGTATTTTAAATTATCATAAAGATTCTTTATAATCAAAAATTGGGTTGAGTATCCTGCTCTGGAGTTTTTTATGCCTTTAGAACCGCTTCGTTTTTTTGACTCTAATCGTGCTGAATCGAACGCAATATACACGCGTATACTGAGTTTCTTAGATCCTCATAGTTTTTTAGAGGCGCTTACCTTATCTGATTTTTTAAGTATTTATCCTGACCCTGCTAAAGAGGCATCCCATAATCTGGCTTGCGCGCTCGATGAAATTAAACAAGCCGGTGCCGATGTTTTTGCTCAGGAACATTATTGTCTGACTGCAAAAGTAGAAACGATGACAGGCGGGTTAACTAATGCGTGTTTTAAATTAAAAACGCCTAAAGGCAATTATTTTTTACGCATTCCTGGCAAGGGTAGCGAGGAGCATCTGTCACGAGATCATGAGGCCTATAATGTAAAAGTTGCTCATGAATTGGGATTTAATATAGAAATTTTCTTTTTTAATCCTAAAACGGGACTTTATGTAGGTGAATTCATAAACGAATCCCAACCGCTTACCCGAACCCTTTTAGAGCACAAACAAACTATGCAGGATGTAGCGGTTATTTTGAAAACCTTGCATACCAGTACCAAAAAATTCATCAATGATATTGATATTTTTACGCGTCTTAGAAATTTGATGCAGCATATAGAAGGCTATGATCATAGGCTCTTGTATGACAAAGCCGATCTTTTGCAGAAACTCCAAAAGCTGGGTGAGATTTGTGCTCAGGATAGAAGTGAATTGGTTGCCTGTCATAATGATAC
>JBIODT010000237.1:0-2688 GCA_044445305.1 Legionellales bacterium
ATTCTAGAATATAGTTCTAATGATGACCACTCAGTCAAATGTAAAACAGCAAAGCTCAAAATCTACTAATACTAGGCAATTAGACATTCTGAAAGCTGCGCTACATTGCTTTATTAATGAGGGTGTTGAAGCAACAACGATTGAAATGATTCGTGAGAAATCAGGTGCCAGTGTCGGCAGTCTGTACCATCACTTCGGCAATAAAGAAGGGATTGCGGCAGCGTTATATAAAGAAGGATTGAGACAATTCAGCCTGCAATTACAGAAGGCTTTAAAAGAAGTCTCGACGATTGAAGACGCGATCCGCTGCATTATTCAGGCAAATATCGATTGGATTGGTACCAATCCAGATTGGGCGCGTTTTATTTTCCGCAATCGACGCGTGTTAAAAGACGCCAAACAAGAAAGCACATTCCGCGAAGAAGCGATACTGACGCAACTTACACTCATTACACGATTACAAGCACTGCCCGACTTTAAGCGCCTTCGCACGTTGCCTGAACCAATGTATTTACCCGTGCTCATCGGGCCAGTTCACGAATATGCAAGACAATGGCTGGATGGCACCGCGGCACTACCTTTCAGTGAACTCGAAGAAGATTTCGTGCAGATCGCGTTTAAAAGTTTGTTGGATTGATTTAAGGCAGCAGCCACTTTATTTAGTAAGGTCTGCCGATAACGACAAGCGTTTAGGTTAATTCACAATTTTACAATCGGGTTCATCACCGGACGTATACTGCAAAGATATTTTTTCCCCAGTTCTAAAATTCGTATATCTAACATATTTTCCTTGCTGATTCCCAGCACCAGTTTGAGCAAACATATATTCGCCTGTTATCTTTTTACCTACAATTTCAAGTCTGTAAATTTCATAGTTACCTAAACCTGGATCGTCGGTATCAGTGGGGACATATTTGAAGTATACGAGCGGGATAATGGCTTTCGAATTATTATATTGGACGAAAGCACCGACCTCTTTTTTTAAGTCAGTATCAAAATAAGTGCGTAATGCAAAATGAATAGGTTTGATACGATCATCTGGTCGTGGTGTATAAAAATAACACGAATTTTCTGATTGAACGTCGGCTCGGGCTATACCATAAAACATCATCACTATGGTCAACAACAATAGTTTAGCTCTCATTTTTTCACCTCAAGGTCTTTGTTTATCAAGGGGGACTTGAATTTCCCAAGGTGAGTCTTTAATGAAAAATTTCTTGATAGGATGTCCTTGCGCATTAAACTGTCCAGTCTGTTCTTGTTCACTATTTCTTCTCCAAGAAAAAATCATTGCTTCAGTCAAAATATCTGAAGCGCCATCTAATAAAATATCTCGTAAAAATAGAATACTTTGAAGGCGTACTTCTAAGCCATTTAAGTTTTGAATAGCAACATTGCCATTCACACACTTACTTAGAGCAACAGCATCGCTCTGAGCTACTCCGTGATCCATTTTTGCTACCATTCCAGCATAACTAGCCACATAAAAACAGGCGCTATCCGCACAATTAATAGCACTGTAATCGGTATTCGTATGTGCTATTAGCTCATCAGGATTCCAACCTAGATCTGCATACTGCCCTGTGTTAACAGTATGAGGGAACCCTCTGAACTCGCCATACTTTTTATATCCAGCAAGCCATGTAAGCTGAATTAATCCTCTACCGTAATAAGGCCAATAAGATTTTGAATGTAAATAACTTCCACTGGCATTATCAGACTCTTTCATGAGCTTCAAGAACCCTGTTTCGGGAATAACATGCGCAAAAAAGTGTAATAACCTTTGCCTTGTATTAGAGATGCCGTATTTTCTAGTGGCTTTATTAAATGGAAGTGCCCATAGATTAGATTGCGTAAAAGCTGTTTGCCATGTAACTGTAGAAGACACAAAACTGGTATTACGCAGTGTTAAATGTTTTCGAGGGAAGCATTGAGCGAACTCTGTGCCACTCAACCAACCACATTTTCTAAAATGCTTAATAAACTCTCTTGGATGAAAATGCCAGTGTTTAGTCGGTGGCACCGAACCTGTAGTCGGAGCTTGCATATCCTCCCAAAAACTTAAAGCCATCACATGCGCCTTGAATTTAGCATAATCATCTGGTGTCAACGGATCAGGTAAAGCATCGCTCGGAGATGTCAGCCAGCTGTATTGTGTATCAACTAATGATTTAGCCCATTCAGTTGGAAAATTACAAATCGTTTTGGATAAACTAGCTTGGACAATTGGGCTATCTAATGCAGCAACAAGCTCATCAGGCGTGTTCTTACTATCGGCATTAGTATCTAACCATTTTTGTAAGATTGGGGAGTTACATTGGCTATCAGGTGTTGGATCATCATCTATTAGTCGCCAACCCATCCAATGTGGAAAGTCACCATCACTAAACTTTATGATCTCAGGTACATTAAGATTTACATAGCCAGAGCCATCACCGTAATTCACCTTGTGCCAATGCTTAACATTTTGAATATCACTCGGTTCGACATTCGTATCAAGTATTCGACCAAAGCGAAGTAACTCATATACTGCACTCGCTGAAGCGGGTGCGGTCGTTAATTTTGTAGCGATAGTATAAAGATAATATTCATATTGATAATAATGAATATCTCCATTGCCTTGATGAGGTTTTTAGACCTTAACAATTGATTCTTAGCCAACCACATGATAAACACCACCTCCCCCAA
>JBIODT010000238.1:0-2672 GCA_044445305.1 Legionellales bacterium
GGTTAATGCTACCTTTGCAAAAACAGGTTTAATCAATTTGAGTTATACTGTGCGCGCCCACAATCTGCGGTTTTTAGGTGGATGGCGTAGCCTTGATGCAGCGCAGCGTAATCAAGGTTTCCATGCGTCATTTAAATGGCTGGTATGATCCACCCTCATCCGCCCTGTCGGGCACCTTCTTCCGCCAGCGGGAGAAGGGTCTCCGTCACTAGAATGATTAAAAACCTTCCGTCGCTCAAAAATGAACGCAATCTAAGCGTCACCAGACAGAATCAGCGAATCGTTTTACTAGGGGCTGTCGTTAATTCTACTATAATGGTGCTAACTCGTTGATTTTCTGTACGCTGCGGTGCTTGAGAATCAACGAATTAGCACTCATTCTAGCGAATTGACGACAGGCCTTAATTTAAATCAACGCAAGATTTTGCTCATTTGAACAGGACTGCATGCGTCTTTTTGCATGCAGTCCTGTTCATATATAGGGATAATTAATGACACCATTTAATCGAACTTTCAATTTGTTAAAAAATCAATGGGCTATAATTGGCTTTATAGTGCTCGTTGTTTTGACCTACTGCTACCTGGATAAGCCGGTGGCAATTTATTTTCATCAGTTGGACTTGAGAAAAAATCTAAAAATACTTCTGCTGTTAACTACGTTGGGACGGTGGGAAATCTATGTCGCTTTGTTTTTTATGGCAGCCTTGTATTTTCGTTATATGAAGAAGAATTCTATTTATGAGCGGAATTCATGGTATCTATTAGCTTGTCTTTTGCTTGCTAATATACTTAATTTGGTTTTAAAAATAGGTTTGAGTCGAGCACGGCCTGATCTCTTGTTTGCAAGCAATCTTTTTGGATTTTATTGGTTTAAATTAAACGAGTACTATTGGTCTTTTCCATCAGGTCATGCAGTGACTATAACCGCTTTAGCGTCTGCGTTGGGTGTGTTAATTCCAAGATATTTCTTTGTTTTTCTTGGTGTTGCAGTGCTGGTCGCCTTATCACGTGTTTTGCTATACCACCATTATTTGAGTGATGTGATGACTGGTGCTTATCTTGGTTTATTAACGGTAGGTTTTTTTACTCAATACATGAAAAAACAATAGCCTTCTCTTGAAGTTGTACCCCTATCTCTGGCAAGATGCGGACTGTTTGATTTTCCAGTGAGGAACCATGAAAATACTCGTGGCAGTGAAGCGGGTGATTGATCCATATGTCACAATACGTGTCAAATCAGATAACTCTGGGGTAGAAACCCTAAATACTAAAATGGCTATGAATCCCTTTGATGAAATAGCGCTTGAAGAAGCACTGCGTTTACGGGAAATGAATTGCGCAACCGAGGTTGTTGCTGTAAGCATCGGTTGTGACAGTTCGCAAGAAACCTTGCGTCAAGCTTTGGCCTTGGGTGCTGACAGGGCTATTTTAATCCGTACTGAAAAAAAATTTGAAAGTCTTAACATCGCTAAAATGCTCCAAAAAATCATTAATGATGAGCAGCCTGGATTGGTCTTATTAGGCAAACAATCGATTGATGGTGATAACAATCAAACACCACAAATGCTTGCAGGATTATTAAATTGGCCACAGGCAACCTACGCATCAAAATTGACTGTGCAAGCGGACCAACTTGAAGTTACTCGGGAAATTGATGGTGGTTTGGAAACCCTAAAAATACAAATGCCCGCTGTCGTGAGTACGGACTTACGTTTGAATGAACCACGATATGCCAGTCTACCCAATATTATGAAGGCCAAACGCAAGCCTTTGGACGTATTGGAATTAGATACTTTAGGTTTATCGCTTAAGCCGCATATTGAAATTTTAAAAGTGAGTGCGCCTGCATCTCGTACTGCTGGTATCAGGGTGGATTCAGTGATTGACTTGTTAGATAAATTACAACATGAAGCCAAAGTGCTTTGATAAGGAGATGACATGAGCACTTTAGTACTTGTTGAGCATAACAATCAAACCATGCATCCCACGACACGTAATACCTTGGCTGCTGCATTAGAATTGGGCAATCAACCCATCTTGTTGGTTATTGGTCACCAATGTAGTGCTGTGGCTGAACAGGTTGCAGTTCTTGCTGGTGTTCATGCCGTATGGTGCATCGATAAGTCCTGCTATGAGCATCCGTTGGCAGAGCAAATCAGTGACTTGCTGGTTTCTTTCGCTGATCAATTTGAGGCAATTTTAGCGCCAGCCAGTAGCTTTGGTAAAAACATACTGCCAAGAATTGCAGCCAAACTGGATGTGGCTCAGGTGTCTGACATCACTAAGATTATTGATGCCGCAACTTTTGAGCATCCTGTTTATGCAGGTAATGCGATAGAAACGGTGCGTGTTTTAGATGCCATAAAGGTGCTGACGGTTAGAACTACCGCGTTTAATGCGGTGATGTCTAGTCAAGATGCCTGTTGTATTGAGTACATGGACAAAGAATTAACCTTTAAGAATACTCAATTTGTGACTCATGAGTTAAGTGTTTCTGTGCGCCCAGATTTGGCTGTTGCTAAAATGGTTGTGTCCGGTGGCAGAGGTTTGCAAAGTGCTGAAAAATTTAAAATAATAGAGGAATTGGCTGATGCCCTGGGTGCTGCAGTTGGTGCTTCGCGCGCAGCTGTAGACGCAGGCTTTGTCCCTAATGATTATCAAGTAGGACAAAC
>JBIODT010000239.1:0-2655 GCA_044445305.1 Legionellales bacterium
CTGCTGTAGGTTGGGCCTTGGCCCAACGATTTATCCAAATGACTTGACTGTTAGAATTGAATAAGATCAACCAAACCATTTAGTTATTACCATGTTGGGCCAAGGCCCAACCTACAGCAATTTATAATGCGACAACCGCGGCATTCATCGCTCAAAGATGAATGAAAAGTGAGATATCACCAGACAGTACAACATTTCACTCAGAGCAATCGCCCGCACGGTTGTCGCATTATAAATGGATCAAGCTGCTGTAGGTTGGGCCTTGGCCCAACGATTTATCCAAATGACTTGACTGTTAGAATTGAATAAGATCAACCAAACCATTTAGTTATTACCATGTTGGGCCAAGGCCCAACCTACAGCAGTCTGGTCAATTTATAATGCGACAACCGCGGCATTCATCGCTCAAAGATGAATGAAAAGTGAGATATCACCAGACAGTGCAACGTTGTACTCGGCTCGAAAGCACACGATTAAAAATAATGCAGTAATCACAACAAAATTAGCGTTATAATAAGGGCTTGTTGACATTTTAGATTCCTAGGCCATTCATGAACAACGATGATTTTCGATACATGCGTCGAGGCAAACCACTGGCAGGCTTAAGCAAACAAGATTTGCCGCTACTGCAGCCCATTGATAGGCGCGATGGAGGAACTGAGCGGGCCTTGCTGGTTTTACACGGATTTGCTTCCTCACCGGCGGTCTACCGTCACCTCATTCCAAAGCTCAAACACTATAATGCCATTGTTTGTCCGGTGTTACCTGGGCATGCCCAAAGCATAGAAGCTTTTTCTCACGCAAAGGCTGCTGACTGGCTGGCAATGGCCACTCAAATTTGTGGCGAATTGTGTAAAGAGTACCAAAAAGTTGATGTTTTAGGTTTGTCTTTAGGTGGATTATTGGCCTGTAAGTTAAGCCAGCTGTTCCCTGTTAATCACCTCTATCTATTAGCACCCGCATTAAAACTAAAAATGCGTACTAATTCCATAATGAAATTAGCGCAGGTGTTACAATGTTTGGGATTTCACCACCTGCGCAATGCCGCAGGAAACCTTATAACTGACGAACATGCTGAAATCACCTATAGAAAATTACCTATTGCAACAATAATAGAAATGCTGCGCTTGGCACAACAATACCAATGGGTACCCCCTACTTGCCCAGTCGATCTGTTTTTAGGTGCCCACGATGAGGTCGTGGCATCGGACGAAGTGGCAAAACTATTCGCCTCTTTACCACTGGTAACCACGCATTGGTTACAAAACTCAGCCCATATTTTACCACTTGATAGGGATCTTGATGAAATTGTGGCCTGTATTAATTTGAAGTAACGTGTTTCAAAAATTCAACAGTCGCGCGACAGCGCTCATTCACGTAAACGTTTGCCTGACCGCCTGCGTTACCGAAATTTCAATAAATATCAAGGAAACTGCTTGTTATAAAGCGTAAAATCACGTAGTTCAGGTTGATCCCATTCACGCATGTCTAATACCGAGCCATTAAAAGCCATAAAGTCAGCCCGGGTATCTGACAGATTGTAGTAGTACACATCACTGGCGTCAGTCGCTAAAGTACTTTGATGTGCTACTGATGACACTTCCGCTACCGCATTACCATGGGTCTTCACGAATGATCGCTGTGCGCGCAAATAGCGCCCTTTAAAATGAGCATGCCCCCACAACTCAAGATCCAATCGATTCACCGCACCAGCCAACTGAATTTTTGCTGATCGTCTGGCACTGATTGTTAATTTATCACTCTTCACCCAATACAAACTGAATAAGCCATCACCATCCATCTTCAGCTGTGCAATATTAGCCACGCCTGTCAATTGCACTTTACCACGCCCTTTCATATGAATTTGTAAATAGGGACTAGAAATACCGCTGATTTGCGTCAAGCCGGCATCATTGACATCCAGTTGGCGTAACCCTATGTGACCCGATAAATTGGTCGTACCTTTGTTAACCAGAACCAGATTCAGCAAACTCGTATTCAGCTGACTGCCTCTAATGGCGCCTGCGCCGACATAATGCAGACTATTTAAAAACCTGCTTCTAATATCCACATTCACCGCGCCATAGTGAGGGTATCCATTGCCTAAAGTCACATACAGTGTGTTGTCTGTGACTACAACTTGTACCTGAGCAAGATCTCTTGCATCACCGCTTAAAAGAACCTGAGGCTTTTTATAGCCCGTATGTAAATTAATATTTAAGGGGCCGTGAACATCAATCTGATTAAAGTTCGTAACGGATCGATATTGCATCGCATGCACCATCACTGGTGCTGGTGCTTTTGCGCGATGATGGGCACAACCAGTGATTAAAAAAACAAATACAATCATGGTACAACAGTACTTCAACATAATCCTTTCCCTATAAAAATAAGTTTCACTGCTTCTGTCTGGTGACATCTCATCTTGCATCCATCTTTGAGCGATGGCAGGTTTTTAATAATTCTAGTGACGGAGACCCTTCTCCCGCCGGCGGGAGAAGGTGCCCGACAGGGCGGATGAGAGTGGCTCAGATTAGCCTGAAATTAACTAAATCAAATTGATTAAACGTGTTTTTGCAAAGAGCGCATTAACCTGTTTTATCATCTTAAGTATCATTCATGTCATTTGATCCACCCTCATCCGCCCTGTCGGGC
>JBIODT010000240.1:0-2640 GCA_044445305.1 Legionellales bacterium
CTCTGGAATCAGCATTAATTGTAGCTGAAGAACCAAAAGGCCGTGAGCGTATAGAAAAAAAATTAGTGGAGATCCGAGCGCGCTATGCTGTGATTCCTGGGCTTAAGCGACTAGCGTTTAGAGGGTTTTTGCGCGACATAAATTCAACCAATTTAGAGCTGATACTCTATGGCAATAACACCGACGCCATCCCTGTCGTTCCCCAAAAAAAGGCCATGCCCTCTGATGCAGACATTGAGGGTGTATTCAACAAAACAAATGACACCTACCAATATTTTCAATCGACCGAAGCAGAGCGTCAGGCTTTTATAAAGTTTTTTAAATTATGTAAAGTGACCGCTGATTACATAGAATGCAATAATTCAGCCGATCTTAGCAATGAAGTAGCTTATGAGCATGCTTATAAGCTACTGGTGTTATTTGGTGCTGGGAACAACCAGCAAGAATTTTCAAAAATAGAAAAATTCTTTAAACAACACCAACAGACCGTAGACAAATATTCTAAGCCAGTTCATGATTTATTGGTAAAACCTATTCCTGTTAATGAGCCTGCTATGACTGCAACACAGTTAAAGGCGTGGCAGAAACTGATTATCGAAAAAGGTCCAGAAGCACTGTCCTGGTTTCAGAACGCTGTACAAATAAACACCCATCTGCATGGGGCGCCACTAACCAAAGAGTCAGTCACAACAGCACTCACTCAATTAAGCTATCCACGTGCCAATGAAAACCCCGTATTAGCCCGCTTGTGTTTGCAGTATCATGTTGCAGAGGATGTTTTCAATCAATGTCTTTCCATACAACCCAAAAAAAGAGACAATCTTCCAGATATCAGCATTGATGGTGCCGTGCTAAAAGACGCGCAGCACCCAGACTATGACAATTACCCCGGGTACCACCTGGTAAAACTGCCTGTCAACGACCCTCGAGCCTATATTTTAGGATATATCACCAATTGTTGTCAGTCCATTGGTGGAAATAGTGCATCCTGTGTTATTGATGGTATTACCCGAGAAAATAATGGGTTTTATGTTTTACTCAAAGCTAAAAAATCAGCAGATAAGGGGCAATTGCCCTTTACAGACAGTAAAGAAATCAATTACGCAGCCTTTGATATTGTGGGTCAAGGTTATGCCTGGATAAGTAAAAATGACAACCTGACCTTTGATTCGTGGGAAAACCTGACGCCAAGTGCTCATGATGCTATTGCTGATACCATGCTTAGAGCCTTTGCTGAAAAAGTGACCTCGGATGCAAGGCACCCCAAGGTGGTACAAGTAACTATTGGTGCTGGAGGAAAAACGCCAGACAGTCTCAAGGTAACTAAGGCTCAATATTTAGAGTCAATAAAAGAGGGTCAATTTTATGGGGATGCAAGAAGTCAAGGTTTGCTTCATATCAATGGGGCAAGATTAGATGCCTTAAGAAAATCATTCCTCGACGCAGTTACAGCACAAGGATTTCAAGAGTTAGGAGAGATTCTGCTTAAGAACATAGAAATCATTTATCCATCTTCTTCATATTATAACAGCTTAAGGTCGCTGTTCCTGAGTGAAACGAAACTTGCTCTATGGCAGAAGATTACTAACAACAATCTTTCACAATTAGCAACAATTTGGGAAAATCCATTGCTTCTAACAGAGCGTTTAAATTTACTTACCGTGCTAGACAGCAATAATTCTTTAACGTCTCAAAGTTTTGCTATGGTAATAAAGCATGCGCATTTACATTTGTATTTACGTTCACATTCAGACTCACACTCTGTTATAAGTGCATTAGAAGTACTTGCCCAAAATAATCTATTAACAGGCGATAATGCGCAGGCTAACTTTGATGCTGTTTTAAGGCACAGGGATATTATTTATATTGCAGAAGTCTTAGGAACACTCGCCCAAAATAATTTATTAATTGGTGATAGCACACAGGCCCGGCTAGATTCTGTGTTAATGTACCAAAATGTTGGTGTTTTATGCGCCGTAACAAAAGAATTAGCCGAAAATAAGCTATTAACAGGGGATGGTGCACAGGTTAACTTTGATGTTGTGTTAAAGAGTCGACGCCCTATCGAAGCTGTAGATGCATTAAAAATCCTTACCCAGAATAATCTATTAACTGGTGATGGCGCGCAGGCTAACCGTGATGCTATAATAGCAAGCGGAGGCGACCGTGGCTTAGTGACACTTGCCCATGCCTTAGTGCTACTTGCCGAGAATAATCTATTAACTGGTGATGGCGCACAGGCCAACCGTGATGCTATAATAGCAAGCGCAGACTGTACGTTTGTTGCTCATTCCTTGGTGCTACTTGCCAAGAATAATCTATTAACTGGTGATGGCGCACAGGCTAACCGTGATGCGCTGGTGAGTGACCCAGACCCAGTGCTTCATGCACAAACCATAGTAAAACAGCACCGACTCGCACTACAATTTGAAGTTGATAAAAAGGCCGTTGCTGATGCAGCACCGGTCAACTCGGTTCCTATGCTGGAAGCACGACCAGCAGAAGCTACGGCAAGTACCTCATCGTCGTCTTTTTGGGTACTAAACAAGATAATGTTCGCTGCCAAATCTATCTTTTTCAAGATACCTGTTGATCATGCATCTGCAGCAAATAATTTGACTAATGATGATGACAAACCAA
>JBIODT010000241.1:0-2635 GCA_044445305.1 Legionellales bacterium
ATCTTTTATAGAATTCCATAAAACGTCACTTTGGCCTGACTCAGAATCATGAGGAGAGATTATCCTAATTTCATCAATAGATATTTTTTGCTCCACGAACACTTTGCGAACAATCCTTTTTTCGTACTCTGAAAATTTCTCCTGATTCGCTATAATTGCACTAACAGCTTTAGAAGACAGATCGGTATTTAACATAGCATTTAGTGCAAGTACTCTTTCAGCCACAACCTCACTTTCCAGTATCAATATTATTTGATTGGTAAGGTCTTCTGAAAAAGGTACTTTGTATTGGGAAAGTCTGAGTGTAATAAACAGCGAATTCAGTTTATTCGCGCTGAAGTTTATAGACTGTAAAAGACTGCTTAGGACATTGCCTGAAAGATGCTTATCTTCAGCGATTATATCAACTATTAACTTACCAAAACACTTCTGTTGTTGAGTATAACTTTTGAAAATTTCGAGGGTGAGGTCTTTGCCGAGGCTTAATGTATACTTGAAGATCTCGCTTGCAACTTTCTCGGTGAACTCTAGGTTGGGATGCTGCTTTTGTAAGCAAAGTAGCAAAGAACCTGAGATAAACTGTACGACCTTTCCGCGAGCTTGTGAATTCTCTAGGTGTTTTTTAGTTTGCTCAATCAAATTTTCATTGGTTGTATAGTAATCATGCTTTAGATAAACTTCCAATAACCTGTCTATGAAATTAGATGCAAATTCACCAAGCTCAGTGAACTCAGCAAGTTTCCCTAAAGTGCCCAGATTGAGCTTCCACTTTGGATCCTCTACTCCCTTGAACAAAGTCTTAAGAATTTCTATTTTAAGTGCTTCGCTCAGCTCGGGTTTGTTCAAAAAGCTCTCGAGTACTGTGAACTCGCCGCTTGTTACATTTTCACTAACTGCATATCTAGCAAGCAGTACAAGTGTAGCTTTAAGATATTCTTTTTTATTGTAAACTGGATTTGTTTGTTTGCTCTCTAGCTCTTTTAAAGTAAATTCAATAACTTTGTTACTTGGTGTATATTCTTCTTTTAGAGCCAGTACATTCAATATAGTGTCCAGGTAAAAGTTAATTTTACCCACTTCGAAATGATTTGAGAGAACTTCAGCTAATGCCTCAACATTGGCCAAAGAGCTTTCGGCCATTTTCTGAATAGCTTTTTGATAAAGCTCAAGCTTATTTACAGCCTGCGTTTTCCCAGTTTGGCTAAATATATACCCACTAAGTAAATCATAAGCATTTTGGGGATAGGATTTATCAAACCACTCTTTCTGAGTAGTGCAACTGCCTTGTACCTTTGTGTAAAATTCTGTGTAAAGTAGATCTAAGCCATTTGGCGGGGCGCAATTCCCAGCGCCGTGGGTTGAAAAATGTTCAACCGCACTTCGCCAGGATGCATCGCCCAGATGCTGCGCATCTGAATAGTAGGTATGATCAAAAATTGTCTCTATTAATGACATTACAAGTAGTTATGTAATTAATTTGAGTAAGATTGATCGGCATCAGCAGCATCAGCTGAGTTTTCACTCACCAATTCCTGCATTTCTTCCACAGCTGCAAAAACAGCTTCTTGGTCTACTTCCGCTGTTTCTAGTGCAACAGCTTGTTGAAGCGCAACCTCAGGTAGTGATTGTGGCGCTGCTGCATCGTCACGAACTCTCGTATTGGTTAATACATGAGCTACATTTTCTACTATGTGATTTATAGCAGGGATCACTGTAAGTGGATTACTAAAAAATTGCTTCCATTTTGGCATTTTATTTCTCCTTAAAAGTAATATGCGCTTAACTACATTTTTTGCGTCATAAATATTAATTAATTCAAATTCTTACCTGAAATCGTAGCGCAGCTTACATGCACAACCCATGGTTGTCAAGCGTTAAAATAATGTTAAATAAAAAAATATTATACTGAGCTATATCTTGTTTTAGGAGCAAGCCTAATTGCGCATCATTCCGCTTGGAAGTTCGTTTGTTCAACTAATTCATTTACTTCAAGGTGATTGCCTGGCGACTGACACTCCCAGACATAAGCCCTATCTTCACAACTAAGCTGTAGATTCGGTGAGTCAATGGTCGCAATGATCCAATCAGCTATATATTCAGCAACGTCATGACACCCTTTTGCTGCAGCTATTAATAATGGTGTTATCCCATTATTGGGGGCTTTCGAAGGAGCTGCCCCAGCTTCTAGAAGAATTCTAACCGCTGAAAAATGATTGTTTTCTGCTGCCCTGAATAGCGGAGTAAATCCATCATTATCTGCAAGATCTGGGTCTGCCCCAGCACTTAACAAGAGTTTCATGATTGCAACATCACCCTGATAAGCTGCAAAGTAAAGTGACGTGGCTCCGATATTGTCATTTATTTCATTAACAGCGGCACCAGCTTTTATGAGAAACTCAACAATTTTGCCTTTTTCTGTCACTGTAGCTCACACTCCCCGACACTAGGCTTGCAAGCCAGGGAATATGCGGTGCGAGAGGGTGATTAGCTCGGTTATCCTGTTCAAACACCACTCTTTTAGCCAATCCAGGCCGTATCTAAAAAATGAATATTCGTAACAGCGATCCTTCTTTTTCCAGCGGAGAGCTTTGATGTTTTTATGACAAAAAACCCCGATTTTCACACACAGTAAATA
>JBIODT010000242.1:0-2635 GCA_044445305.1 Legionellales bacterium
CTTCTATTTTAAATAGAGAACTATTAGCATACTATAAATCGCTCAGTGCCTGGCTGAATCATCTTGCAAGACAAATAAAATACAATGATCAAGAAATACTTCCGCCACCTGAAATTTATTCTCTTGTTAGTCTCCTTGAGCACACGCTTATGGAATACCCGATGCAAATCGATCTTCTCGCCCGTGCCAATTGGTATCGCGAGTTTAATCAGCGTGTGCATGCACTTGATGCGCTCATTAAAAGAGTATCTGTCCAAGACAGTATTACCTTAAATCAGGAAAAAAGAGAGGCTATGTGACACACAGAATTTATATCATTGCTTTAAATCTGATGCTCTGTGCTGTTCTTTGCGGATGTTATCCGAGTGAAGAAAACCTCGCGCCTCAATCGCCTAATCATCCATGGCAACCAATAAGCAATACAAAAAATTTATCCGGCGCTGAATCAAAATTTGAGCTCCCTGCTAATCCGACTACGCTCTATTTACATAAAAAAATACGACTTAATAAAGCTCATGTTTACACTTTGCCCGAGCTGATTGACTTGGCACAGAGTGCCAACCCAGACACACGCCTTGCCTGGGAACAATCTAAACAAGCCGCATACGCTGTCGGGCTTACTAAAGCAAGTTATTTGCCGCAAATTAGTGCTGTGGTTTTAGGGGGCCAACAACACACACCATTACCTGGTCCTCAGACTCTTTTTCCTAGTGGCTCATTTACCCTTGATACAGCCGAGGTTTTACCTTCTTTAGTGATAAAATGGTTGTTGTTTGACTTTGGCAAACGAGGGAGTATGGTCAAAACGGCCAAACAACTTTCTTTTGCAGCAAATGTCGAGTTTACTGGAGCGCATCAAAAACTTATTTTTGAGGTCAGTAAAGCTTATTTTGTCCTCGATGCGCAACGCGCACAATTACATGTGGCAGAAACTGCTTTAAAAAACACTAAATTTCTACAGGATGCTGCTGAGGCAAGAAGAACGAGAGGGTTGGAAACAGTAACGCAGGTGGCTATCGCCCGACGAGAAACAGCGAAAGCACGCTTCGAGCTAGAGCGGGAAAAAGCCATAGACAATGATGCATATCATTCCCTGATGCAATCAATGGGGCTGACCCCTACAATTAAATTAAAAGTCACTAGCACTGCAGGCCGTTCCTTGCCCTGGCATCTTGGTGGAAATGTAAACTCCTATATCCAACGCGGTCTTGCCAAACGTCCAGATATAGCTGCCGCACTTGCGAGGCTCCACGCCAGTGAATCGGACATTTCCAGTGCAGAAGCATCTTATCGTCCGACCATTGGCGTAGATGGTGTTGTTTATCAAAGTGCCGGTACCCTAAGTATTAACAACGGGCCAACTACTCGTGTTGACAAACCAGGAACAGCATTTTTATTTACACTTAATTTACCTTTATACGATGGTGGCATACGCAGCAATACCCTGCGTATAGCGCACTCCAAGAATGCAGCCGCTAAAGAAGAGTTTGCAAAAATTCAAGATGAGGCCATACGGCAAGTTGCAAGAGCTTTTGATACAGTTAAGAGTGCGCTTGCAGAATATAATGCGTCAAAAGCACTAGTTAACGCAGCAAACACTGCCTACAGTTCTGCTCTTGATTCTTATCGTCATGGAGTCGAAACCTTTACCAACACGGTTATTGCAGAGACAGAAAGAGCCCAGGCTCAATCTTCTCTCGCACACGCCTATGCTTCTGTGCTAACCGCTGCCGCAGCGCTTGCTTTTACAACAGGCGAATTAACCTCAATTGACGCACTCGACAATCCGTCTGAAAAAGTGGCACTATTAACTGGTATTTCCTAGTGTTTCATCGATGGACTGGAGCATTTTAATGCGTTGGTAGATTTAGGATGGCGCAAGGACAAACGAAAAAACTTTACTGAGGAAATATCGAATGGAAACAATTGTAAAAGAATCAGGATCTGGGAAATTTACACAGGAAATTATCATTGGGAAACATAAATTAATAGCTGATGAGTTACTTATTAATGGGGGCAATGACACAGGACCCTCGCCCTACGACTTTCTTCTTTCAGCTTTAGGTTCATGTACCTCTATGACACTACGAGTGTATGCAGATTTTAAAAAGATTCCTCTCCAAAAGACAGTTGTTATTCTAAAATATGAAAAAATTTATATTGAAGATTGTTCTAATTGTGAGGATCCGAAATCAAAAATAGACCATATTACTCGACGGATTGAATTACATGGAGATTTAACCCAAGAACAACGCGAAAAATTATTGGCAATTGCAAATCAATGCCCTGTGCATCGTACCTTGACATCCAAAATCTTAATTACCACTGAATTAAATGTACCTGAAATCTTCGTACGGGACAAAAAATAATTTTGGTGCAATTCTGTTATACTGCGCGCGGTCACAATCTGCGGTTTTTAGTTGATGTTGATGTTGATGTTGACTTTGTACACAGTATGAACCCGTTCGTGGTGAGGAGGCGCACTCGCCGATCCAGCAAATAACAATGAACTTCGCTGCGCCGTCTCGAACCATTCACGACGTACTAAATCAACGGGTTCTTAACCTATTTTGGGCTTATATTGTCTACTTTTAGGGCGGTTCGAGGTTGATATACGTCGTGAATGGTTCGAGAC
>JBIODT010000243.1:0-2627 GCA_044445305.1 Legionellales bacterium
AACCTGCTGCTTTTTGCGGCATTAGTGGCATTAAGCCTACCTATGGTTTGGTGTCTCGTTATGGAATGGTTGCTTATGCCTCAAGCCTGGATCAGGCGGGGCCACTTGCTAAAACTGCTGAAGATCTTGCACTGGTACTACAAGCCATGGCAGGATTTGATAGCAAAGACTCTACCTCTGTGGACATGCCCATACCTGATTATTATGCAGCTTTATCGGAGCCAACAAAAAAACCACGCATAGGTTTACCCAGCTGTTTTTTTCAACCACAAGTAGATCCTGACATACAAGAAGCAGTACGCAATGCGGTTCGTGTTTTTGAAAATATGGGCGCTGAAATCATTGAACTGGACTTAAAACTACACGATTTATGGGTGCCTTGTTACTACGTTATTGCTTGTGCAGAGGCCTCATCTAACTTATCCCGTTATGATGGATTGCGTTTTGGACACAGCAGCGCTAAAAGATCCAGTTTAATTGAGTTAATGACCGCTTCACGCACTGAAGGTTTTGGTGCTGAGGTGAAGCGCCGCATCCTTACCGGAACACATGTTCTTTCTGCCGGATATTTCGATGCTTATTACTTGCAAGCACAAAAAATCAGACGCTTAATACAAGTTGAATTAACCACTGCACTCAATTCAGTAGACGCAATCCTTGGTCCAACCACACCAACTTGTGCATTTAAACTGGGCGAAACAAGCAAAGATCCCATTCAAACTTATTTGGCTGACGTATTCACTGTAGCAGCAAACCTTGCTGGCCTCCCTGCCCTGTCCATACCAACTGGATTTAAAAATGGATTACCCATAGGGTTACAGTTGATGGGCAAACATTTTAGTGAAAGTCGCTTACTCAATTTAGCACATTATTACCAACAACAAACTTAGGTGCATTATGGAATGGGACACAGTCATTGGTCTTGAGGTTCACGCCCAATTAAAAACGCAATCCAAGCTCTTTTCAGGCGCATCAACAGCCTTTGGTGCTTCTGCAAACTCACAAACCTGCTTTATTGATGCGGGATTTCCTGGGGTATTGCCTGTATTAAACCAGCAAGCAATAGTCATGGCGGTACAATTTGGTCTGGCCGTTAAAGCCGACATTAATGATGGCTCCATCTTTGAGCGTAAAAACTATTTTTACCCGGATTTACCTAAAGGCTATCAAATCAGTCAATTGCAAAAGCCCATAGTCAGTAATGGTACCTTGATCATTGAATTAAATGATGGCAGTGAAAAAAAGGTTACTATTGAACGCGCTCATCTTGAAGAAGATGCAGGGAAGTCCATGCATGAACTGCATTCTGACTTCAGTGGCATTGATTTAAATAGAGCCGGCACACCTTTGCTCGAAATTGTTACCACGCCTTGTTTGTTTTCTGCTGAAGAAGCCATCAGCTATTTAAAAACACTGCACCAGCTCGTACGCTTTTTAGGAATTTGCGATGGCAACATGCAAGAAGGTTCTTTTCGTTGTGATGTGAACCTTTCATTAAAACCAAAGGGATCGACCACCCTTGGAACCAGGACTGAGCTAAAAAACCTTAACTCATTCCGCTTCATTGAAAAAGCAATTGCTTACGAGCAAGCAAGACATCAAGATTTATTAGAAAATGGCCACCCAATAAATCAAGAAACCCGTCTGTATAACCCAGACACCGATACAACAGTCGCCATGCGCGACAAAGCGAATGAAAATGACTACCGTTATTTTCCAGATCCTGATTTATTACCGATTCAAGTCGCTCGATATCAAATAGCCGAAATTAAAAGTACATTACCGGATCTTCCTAAAAAAATTCGTCAGGAATTAAAAAACACCCCGTCATTAAATGATGAAGACATTCATTTTATTCTTTCTTCCCCTGCTGTTTACCAGTTTTATAAAGAAATTAAATCACACTGTAACAGCGCGCGTGAGAAAATGATTATTAATTGGATAAAAGGCCAATATACGGCTTCGCTAAATGAGCACCATTTAACGGTTGAAACGGCACCTGTATCAGCTAAAAGCATGGCCAAGCTCTTAGATCGGATTGAAGAGGCGGTCATTTCAACCAATAATGCACGAACTGTATTTGCAGCACTATGGGCTAAAGAAGAAGAGGTTGATCTGATAATTGAACGCGAAGGTCTTCAGCAAACAGACGATAAGGCAGCACTAGAAGTTATCATAAAGACACTAATACAACAGCATCCCGAACAAGCCGCTGAATATAAAGCGGGTAAGGAAAAATTATTGGCCTTTTTTGTTGGACAGATTATGAAACAAACTAAAGGCCAAGCCAATCCTGAGCACATCACTAGTCTTTTGAAAAAACTACTAGTGTAATCTAATTAAAAAAGAGTCGGTCGATAAGCCGGGTTCTGTCGCGGGCAATCATTCATCTGGGACATGCGTCACCGCATGCCTCAAGCAACCTACCCGAATCCCATGCGGGCCGCACGTTATGACTTTACAGTCAAATGGATTCCTATTTGGTCTTGCTCCGGGTGGGGTTTTCCCTGCCACGACTGTTGCCAATCGTGCGGTGCGCTCTTACCGCACCATTTCACCCTTACCCGCTGTTACATTCTATTAATGAACAAGTCAAAAAAAGAAGAACAAGTGGGCGGTATATTTTC
>JBIODT010000244.1:0-2605 GCA_044445305.1 Legionellales bacterium
AAGAAAGTGGGAGGCCATAACAGAAGTGGCTTTAAATCCTGAAAAACCAGAGGTGATCAAGCAACTACTCGTTGCATAAATCTACAAAAAAGAGTGTCAACTAGCTTGCAAAACGCCGACATTGTAGCTAACAGTTGCCGTTGTTACATTTGATAAACTAACCGAAGAGCTAGTCTCCATACCATTAAATAAATTTTCGGTTACAATCACATTTGTCATAACGGATCCGGCCGAATTATTAAAAAATACACCTTGACCGTTTCCACTGCTAGGATCCCCGCTATTATTCTGAAGATAATTGTACTGAACTAAATAGTTAGGCGTTTTAGGAGTTGGCTCAATTGATGCGATTAAAATCCCATTTGCATTGTTTTGCACAATATTGTTAAGGAGTTGCAAACCCGTGACATCAATTGTTGTCGTGTTTGGTAAGAACTGCCCAGCGTCACCCGCAAAAATAGCTCCGGTCGAATTAACAATTGTACCGTTTCCCTGGACGGTAAATCCATTAAAAATAACATTAGGCGAGGCAATATTAACAATACCGGTGCCAAATGCCGGTGTGGCAAAAGTGATAATTGATTCATTTGCTGGTATGTAGGTCCTCGTTCTTGCATCGACATTTGCCTGTGCCCCCAATAAAGTTAAATTTGCCACATTGATTACAACATGCTCGTTATAAACTCCAGCCGCTACAATAATCGTATCTCCAGGATTTGCTGCGGAAATTGCCGAGGAAATTGTAGGATAGTCTGCAGGCACATGAATAATCACTGCATACAAATCGCTCATACATATTATTGAAAGTGCTAGAAGTGATGCCCACATTTTGATTAACTTCATTCCACTCTCCTTTTTGATTTGGGGTTCTAAACGCTAACCGTCGAAATTACCGCGCAAATTTTAATCACCGTTTTCTTTTTTAGATCATTAATAAATTTGGGCGCTAAACAACAAACTCTAAATTACAAATTCCAGATTAAAACACCAGGGATTTCTAATCAATACTTAATCATCCCAAGACTCTTTAAATTTTACGGAAGCAATTTCTGAGTATCTTACAGTATGTTGAATATTTTTATGCCCCAAATAATGTGTAGGTACTATCTACGGAGATTTTCCTCTAATAAAGCATTTAGATAGGTAGCAATCTTTTGTTTAAAAGAAAATCTGCGGCTGTTTTCATATTTTTCTGTTCTTATACAGCATTCTCAACCATAATATATGGCTATGCATTAAGAATAATGAGGAGACGAAATGACACAGAAGACTGCTAAAATTAATATCGAAGGCCTAGAGCAACTGAATTTACCGATATACACACCCACTTTGGGTAATGACGTTATTGATATCACGCAGCTTGGTGCTCACGGTGTTTTTACCTTTGATCAAGGTTTTGTATCAACGGCTTCCTGTGAATCAAAAATCACCTATATCGATGGCGATCAAGGTGTATTACTTTATAGAGGGTATCCTATAGAGCAGCTGGCTGAAAAAAAAGACTTCCTGGATGTTAGTTATCTGTTACTTAATGGTGAATTACCCAATACCAATGAGAAAAAAACCTTTGTTAGCCTAATTAACAACCACACTATGGTACACCAACAAATGTACCAGTTTTTAAATGGCTTTCGTCGTGATGCACACCCAATGGCCATTATGGTTGGAATTGTTGGTGCTTTGTCCGCCTTCTATCATGATTCGATGGATTTAAATAACTCAGAAGATCGTTTTATTTCAGCAATTAGATTGGTTGCAAAAATGCCGACCTTGGCCGCAATGAGTTATAAATACTCGACAGGCCTGCCCTACATGTACCCACAAAACAAAATGTCTTATGCAGAGAATTTCCTACATATGATGTTCGGTGTACCTTCTGAAGACACCATTCCAGATCCTATTTTGGTTAACGCAATGGACACCATATTCACGCTCCATGCTGATCATGAGCAAAATGCATCCACATCTACAGTGCGCTTGGCTGGATCAACAGGAGCAAATCCTTTTGCATGTATTTCTGCCGGTATTGGTGCTTTATGGGGTCCTGCTCATGGTGGTGCGAATGAAGCATGCTTGAACATGTTAAAAGAAATTGGTGATGTTTCCCAGATCGATCACTTCATCAAACGCGCTAAAGACAAAAATGACCCCTTCCGTTTAATGGGCTTTGGTCATCGAGTCTACAAAAGCTACGACCCAAGAGCCAAAGTCATGCGCAAAACCTGTTATGATGTATTAGAAGCGGTTGGTGCGAAGGATGAACCATTGTTCAAACTGGCAATGGAGTTAGAGCGAATTGCTCTTGAAGATGACTATTTCATTGAGAAAAAACTTTATCCTAATGTGGACTTTTATTCAGGCCTTACTCTAAGTGCCATTGGTATTCCCACCAATATGTTTACCGTAGTATTTGCATTAGCACGTACCGTTGGTTGGATGTCTCATTGGATGGAGATGGTTGCCAGCAAATCTAAAATTGGTCGACCACGCCAGCTTTATACCGGTGAAAAACATAGGGATGTCCTTTAGGATCACGCCCGAAATAACTTTTTGATGCAAGAGCAGGAAGTTATTTCAGGCCCATCCTTAATAATAAATTAAAACC
>JBIODT010000245.1:0-2592 GCA_044445305.1 Legionellales bacterium
CTGCACTAAGGTACTCTCCTCTTGAGATAATTTCTGACTCACATCGGTAATGCGCTTGGCGTCCTGTTGGTAAAATTCTGGTTCGGCCATCAATACATGAAGATCACTAATTTTTTTCTCTAACTGTTCTATCTGTTGAGGCAATTGAGACAATTCGCGTTGCTCATTAAAGTTCAGTTTGTTAGAGGCGTTGCTTGGTTTTGAGACGGTTTTTTTGACCTGTAAGTCTTTCAATTGCTGTTTTTTATGCATTTTATAATCATCATAGCCACCAACAAACTCGCTAAAAACACCTTCCTCCTCATACACAAGCACACTGGTCACAACCTGATTAATAAAGGCCCTGTCATGGCTAATCAGAATCAAAGTTCCAGGATATTCCATAAGCATGTGTTCCAAAAGCTCCAGTGTTTCTATATCCAAATCATTAGTTGGTTCATCCATTACCAGGAGATTTACAGGTTTCGCTAATAATTTGGCCAACAACAACCGGTTTCGTTCACCCCCTGACAGAGAGGAAACGGGTTGATTAAAGCGTTCAGGTTGGAATAAAAAGTCACGCAAATAACTAGCTACGTGCTTTTGCTTCCCATTTATTGTAACAAAATCAGCGCCATCACCCACATTAAACAACACCGTTTTGTCTTCCTCAAGATGCCTGCGTAATTGATCGAAATAGGCGACATTCAAGGAAGTTCCCTGCTTGATAGTGCCAGAATCAGGGAGGATCTCTCCAAGAAGCAAACGCACTAAGGTGGTTTTTCCACAGCCATTAGGGCCTATAATTCCAAGTTTGTCCCCACGAGTGACTAATAAGGATAAGTCGCGCAAAATCGTTTTACTGGCTATCTTATAATCGATCTTCTTTGCCTCAATAACCATGGATCCAGAACGGGCAACCTCTAAAGACAATGATTTTACAGAGCCTAATTGAGACAGTCGTGCTTTATGCGCTTCTCTTAAAGCCTCTAAGGCCCTAACTCGACCTTCATTACGCGTGCGCCTGGCCTTAACCCCGGTGCGAATCCAGACTTCTTCTTCCGCTAATTTTTTATCAAATAAATCGTTATGTTTCTGTTCGCTAAGACGAATTGACTCGCGTCGATCCAGGTAGGTTTCATAATCACAGGCATGAACATACAAGGTACCCCTGTCAATTTCCACAATTCTAGTAGCAACCTGGGCTAAAAATTCTCTATCATGGGTTACTACTACCAAACTGCCAGGAAAACTTTTCAAATAGGTCTCTAACCATTCAATGGCTTCAATATCCAAATGGTTTGTTGGCTCATCCAATAACAGTAAATCAGGGGCGGCAATTAAAGCTGCGCCCAACAATACGCGCCGCTTCATCCCACCGGATAAATTAGCCATATCAGCGGCAATATCTATGCCCAATCGACTGGCCATAGTTTCAATTTTAGGCAACAGATCCCAAGCATGTAAATCATCCAATTTCTGCTGGTACAATGCCAATTTATCCATATCATCGCTGTTGGAATAATAATTAAATTGCGCTAAAACCTCACCCACCTCGCCTAAACTTTTTACCAAAAAATGATACACTGATTCATTACTGGTGACAGGGACTTCTTGAGTTAAGCCTGCGATACGTAAGCCCGAAAGGTGCTGCATGGCACCACTATCCAAAACCAGTTCGCCCTGCAATAACTTTAACAGTGTTGATTTTCCTGCGCCATTACGCCCAACCAAAGCAATCCGATCTTGGGTTTGAATTTGCAAATCAGCCTTATCCAATATCCTATTATTAGCAAGAATAAGTGTGGCTGCGTTAAGAGATAACATACTCATTTAATTCTCACCTTGTTTTTTTCTGTATAAGCGCATGACTACTTTATTAGAACGCACACGGCGCATAACTCGTGACAAATGGGCGCGGTCCGTAACGCTTATAGAAAAAGTCACTGCATTATGACGGCCATCACGAGAATCTACGTTAATATTACCTATATTGGATTCTGCTTCGGCAATTGACGTAGCTAATGCGGCCAAAACGCCCCGTTCGTTTGCAACCTCCACAGTAATATCAACCCAAAACTCTCCCTCAACCTCTTCATCCCATCTCAAAGCTATGTACTGTTCTGGTTGCGTTTTAATGACTTTTAAAACCGAACAATCACTGGAATGAACAATAATTCCTCTACCCTGCTGAAATTTTCCAACGATACTATCACCAGGTATAGGTTGACAACATTCGCCAAAATGAACCACCATGCCCTCGGTCCCTTTAATAGCTAGAGGACGTGCTTTCGTTTTATTTTTTTCAGGCACCAGAGGATCGTCTTGAGTAACAATAAGGCGTTTAGCGATCACCATAGCCATTTGATTCCCTACCCCAATGGCATACAATAAATCATCGGCTGTTTTAAAATGCAAATCCGTTATCAATTCCTGTAACGTTTCTGGAGGAATTTTGGCAAAATCGCTGGATAATTCGCTAAGGGCTTGTTCCAAGAGCCGCTTTCCTAAAACGATGGATTCGGCATGCTGCTGGCTTTTCAAAAAATGACGGATATTAGATCGTGCTTTTCCAGTCACAACAAAACTCAACCAGGAAGGACTAGGATTACC
>JBIODT010000246.1:0-2580 GCA_044445305.1 Legionellales bacterium
ACAAAAATACTGCCTTCTAAGGCATAACTGGCTTTTCCATTTAAGCGATAAGCTATTGTGGTTAATAAGCGATGTTGAGATAAAATCGGTTTGTCGCCGGTGTTCACCAATAAAAAACATCCTGTGCCATAAGTACTTTTAATCATACCCGGCAAAAAACAGGCTTGCCCTACAGCAGCGGCTTGTTGATCGCCGATTAATGCACCGATCGGTAAACGTATCCCGCAGATATCTGGATCAGTTTCCCCAAACAATGCAGAACTATCTTTTACCTCTGGCAATATTGCGGCCGGAATATTAAAAATGTCTAGGAGCTCGGGATCCCATTGTTGCGTATGGATATTAAATAACATCGTGCGCGCTGCATTCGTTGCATCCGTAGCATGTTGTTTGCCCTGGGTTAATTTCCATAATAAAAAGCTATCCACTGTTCCGAAGGCAAGGCGATTTTGTTGAATCAATTCCTGCGCCTGGGGAACATTATTGAGTAACCAGTGCAGTTTGGTTGCAGAAAAATAAGGATCAATTAATAAGCCGGTTTTTTGTTGGATTATAGTTTCATAATTTTGCTCGGCTAATTGCTGACAATAAGCTGCTGTACGCCGATCCTGCCATACAATCGCTCGATGCAGAGGCTTGCCTGTTTGTTTGTCCCAAATAATAGTAGTTTCACGTTGATTAGTAATACCTAATGCAGCAATCTGCTGCGGGGCAATCTCGGTAGACTGCAAAATATCTTGTAAAACCTGCAAAGTTGCTTGCCAAATTTCCTCGGCATCATGCTCGACCCAGCCTGGTTCAGGAAAATATTGGGTAAGCGGCTGCTGCTTTAGGCTAACAATGGCGCCTTCTGTTGTAAACAGAATTGCGCGAGTACTAGTCGTACCTTGATCGAGTGCGAGGAGGTAATGTGTCATCCCTAAATTTTACCCTAAGCCTCTAGGGGAATATATAGCACATTCGATAGTTTGACTGCTAGCAAATAGTCAGAGAAACTTTTTTTGATGTAGTTATAGCAGATATCAAGAGAATGATTTTACTAAAAGATAAAGCTGATTCTTTATATAGCTATTGGATCTAGCGTGTTTCAGTTAAAATAGGTGCTCTTTAATTTTACTAAATAAGAAGTTACCTAATATGGTTAAGACAACGGGAAGCAACACCAGCAAAAGTTTCACTTTAAAAGGTGGCTTATATACACTCACAACACTGCATCTACAATCTGCCGAGTTAACCGCGATTAATGCCGAGTTAATTGAAACAGTAAAACAAGCACCTAAGTTTTTTGATCACACTCCAGTGGTGATTGATTTACAAGACATTGCAAAAAGCACTGAAAACGTAGATATGAATGAATTGGCAGGTATATTGCGTGGCCATGGTTTAATCCCCATTGGCATACGAGGTGGTAATGATCAACAAAAGCAAAATGCACTAGCAACAGGCTGGGCATTATTACCTGAAACACAAAAGCAGGAAACCTCAGCAAGAACACCCAAATCAGTCACTACAAATGTTCCTACCAAACTGATCACCGCCCCTGTGCGTTCTGGCCAGCAAATTTATGCCAAAGGCGGGGATTTAATCGTTATGGCCCCAGTTAGCGCCGGAGCAGAAATTATGGCAGATGGGCATATTCATGTTTATGCTCCTTTACGTGGACGAGCTATGGCAGGCGTTATGGGTAATACTGAAGCACGCATTTTTTGCCAACAATTAGAAGCCGAATTAATTGCCATTGCCGGGCACTACAAAGTGAGCGAGCAACTAAAAGATCAAATCAGTGCCTGGGAAAAAAGTGCGATTATTTCCTTAGAAAATGACAATCTGGTGATTCAGCCTTTATAAATCTAAGTGAATAGAGCTTTCTGATGTTTTGTCATCCCCTACATTAGTGCGTAAATTCAGCTTTGAATAGCAACTTTCGGTGAAAACTTGAGTAAATATTAAAAAATTGATGAAATTCAAAGCGATGGGGAGATTGTTAAGGGGGGAGTGGCGCAGCTCTCCCCCCTTAACCGCGAAGCGCGGCTCTGCCGCGTGCAGCGTAAAAAACAAGGAAGCAGTTCACGGCGAAACTTCGCCGGGAATTGCTGAGCTTTCAACCTCTATGCAGGTACTTAAACTTATAGTAATATAACCTGAACAAAAAATTTGCAACTTTGGAAGAGGGTAATAATCTTGGCTATTAATATTGTAGTTACTTCAGGGAAAGGCGGAGTGGGCAAAACCACCTCTAGTGCGGCTATTGCTATGGGGCTTGCCGAGCTCGGTTATAAAACTGTAGTGGTCGATTTCGATGTAGGCTTACGTAATCTAGATTTAATCATGGGCTGTGAACGTCGGGTCGTATATGATTTTGTTAACGTAATTCATGGAGAAGCCAATCTAACTCAAGCTCTAATCAAAGACAAACGCGCAGAAAACTTATTTATTCTTCCTGCCTCACAAACCCGTGATAAAGATGCTTTAAATAAAGAAGGCGTAGAAAGAGTGATGGAAGATCTGGGCAAACAATTCGATTATATTATTTCCGACTCCCCCGCAGGGATTGAAAGAGGCGCACTGATGGCTTTATAT
>JBIODT010000247.1:0-2567 GCA_044445305.1 Legionellales bacterium
ATACTGAAGCCCTTAAATATAGCTAAAATGTCTATGGAAGATATAAATAAGGCTGTTCTTGAGAGACTAAATCAAGCAACAACTTAATCTAGCTAAATATAAGGAGTGAAATAAAGTGGCACAAAATCTAAGTAATTTTGATGCCGTCCTTAAAGACTACTATGAAGGTCACGTAAGATCAGTTTTGAATAACGATGTTAAGTTGCTCAAACTGCTTCAGAAAGATACTTCTTCTTGGTCTGGACGACAAATCATCTTCCCGGTTAACGTGGGAAGAAATTTCGGTGTAGGTGCTCGTGCTGATGGTGGGACTCTTCCTGCTGCTCAGTTCCAACGCTACGTCAAATCAACAATTAGTGCAATCAATATGTATGGTCACATCGAAATCACTGGTCCTACTATGGTAGCGGCTCGTGATGACAAAGGTGCATTTACTCGTGCAACTTCTTCGGAAGTTGAAAACATGATGAACGATCTGAAGATTCATATGAACATTTTGTTCTTCGGAAATGGTTCAGGTAAATACGCCGGTGTTACCGACAACAGTTCAAATTATCCTACTACGGTTGGAAATGTCAACGTCGATACAACTCGGTTTATTCGAGTGAATATGGTGTTGGATGTTATTTCAACTTTAGGTGTTTACAAAGATACTTTGACTGTAACTGCTGTAAATAGTGCAACTCAAATTGCCGTAACTGGTACTACAGGTTCTGTCTCTAAAGTAAATACTGACTATCTAGTTATCACTGGTGATAATGGGAATGACCCAATGGGTCTTCACGGGATCGTTGATGATGGTGGAGATGTTGGAACATTGCAAGGCATTTCTCGTTCAGCGCAGCAAGGTTGGCAAGCAAACGTTCTAAGTGCATCGAGCAACCGAAATCTCGATCTTGATTTGATGCAACGTGGCGTTGATATTGCCCTAGAAAATGGTGGTGGAAACATCGATCATATTCTATCGCATCTTGGTGTGCGGCGTGAATATATCAACCTGTTAACCCCAGATGTTCGATTTGAACCTCTGCAACTTCAGGGTGGATATAAAACGTTGGAGTTCAACGGTATTACTTTTGACTTCGACCGACATTGCCAATATAATACTGTCTATATGCTCAATAAAGCATCCTTGAGAATGTATATTCAACAGGACTTTAAATGGGCTGATGAAGATGGTTCTATTCTTCGTGCTGCTGCAGTTGGAGCATCCGCAAAGGATAGTTTCGAAGCCTTTATGAGATGGATCGGTAATCTCGGTGCATCTGAAGGTCCAAATAAAATGACTCGAATTGATAAAATCAATCAGGTTATTGAAACAAACATTCTTGCTTCTTAAGAATGAAATGAGTATCCTCATCTGGGTAGAGCGGTTGATCGCCTACCTGGATGAGGGGAAAACTTAAAAGGAGAAAATAAAATGATTAAATCACGAAATATTGATTTCAAAGACATTCATAAATTGGTTCAGGTTCCTATTTACATGGGAGCAATTTTAAGTGACGGTTCCGCTACAGTGCAAGGTACTTACATTGTTCCATCTGCTTGTGTACTTGCAGGTGCTCAGATTATGTGGCAAAGTCAATCAGGAACAAATCCTACGTTAGATATTGAAATTGAACGTGAAGCCTCTGAAGATGTATTACTTGACACTGGAGCTATTGATGTATCAGCTACCGGATCTGGCGCAGCGAGATTTGCTGCTAATGGAAATTCTCCGGCTTCTGAATCTCAATTAGATTCTATGATTGCTTTGGCTGCTGGCGATGTTCTCCAAATCAGTGATACGGTTGGTGGATCAAGTACTCCTGAAGCATTGGGAGTTACTGTAGTGCTGGAATTCCAATAATGCCGTACCTTAGATTAGCATCTATGGAATTTACATACGATCAAGTCCCAGATAAATCATTTATCCAGGACCTAAAAAGATATGAATCCTGTTTAGATGTTAAATGGAATAACAAAGAACACCGATGGTATATTATACGTCAAGATCGTTACGGTAGATGGGTAGGAATACTAACTGCTACCAAACTTGATAATCGTATAATTAAAACTCTTTATGATTCTGATGTTTGGAAACATGGTGTTCAAAATTACGAAGATATGATTCAGGCACATAATGATAAAATTGACATGGACCGTAAACGATACCAACGTGAAGAAGCGGTAGAAATAGCGGAACGTGCCTGGGTAGAAAGAGCACGTCCAATAAAAGACTTCTTCTCGATGGCGGGGTGAAATATGGCTCAAAATGCAAAATATGAAGCACCGGGAAATCAAAGACATGGTGAATTATCAATTGCAAGTGATACAAGTTCGCATACGTTAATTGCTGCATCTGGTAGTGCCGGGTATTACATTGATTTAACTCAATTGGAAATTACCAATGGTAGTAATACAAATACGGTATTAACGATTTCTGACGGTACAAACAATTATAATTACGCCCTTGCTCCTTTAGGTGGAGTCATCTCTAAACCTGGTGAATATCCTAAATTAGCTGCAAGTGCAAATACAGCGTGGACAGCGCAATTATCTGTTTCGGCCAATGTGTATATCAATGC
>JBIODT010000248.1:0-2521 GCA_044445305.1 Legionellales bacterium
AAAGTTTTCAGGTGAATCGTATTGTAAGTGAGCATAGAGTGGCACGATATAGAATCCACCAAACATGCCAATCAGTCCAAATGCAATAAATACTGGCCAATACTGTGTTTGGTATATGACATCCATGATGTTTTGATGATCTGAGGAACTTACTAAACCATTGGATGCGAAGTATAAAAATATTGCGGAAATCGTGAGACCAACTGCACCAATTGGAACTAATTTTAGTTGAGAAAGTCTGCCTGTAAAATGCTCGCAAAGTAACGAGCCTAATGCAATGCCAACTGAAAATACGGTTAATAAAAAAGTTACAACGCTTTCAGAGCCATGCAGTATTTCACGTGTAAATACTGGGATCTGCGTTAAGAAAGTTGCACCATAATACCAAAACCAAGATATTCCAAGAATGGTGTACGACACATCGCCTAAAGTACTGGCATATTTGAGCGTTTGCCTTGTCGTCGCAAATACGTTCCAGTTAATTTTGAGATCTGCGTGGCCAACGGCACGTGCTGGAATTTCGTGTGAAAATAGATAGCCCACGATTGCGATGGTTAGTAATGTTCCACTGATCCAAAAGTAATTCTCTCCAGCGGTTGCCATGATCGCGCCGCCAAGGATCATGCCTGCAAGTGTGGCAAGTGATGTGCCTGTTTCAAAAAGCCCATTGCCACCGACGATTTCATCCCGAGTTAACAGTTGAGGCAAAATGCTGTATTTAATTGGCCCAAAGAATGTCGCATGTGTGCCCATGCCAAATAATGCCAGCATGAATAGCCAAAAAGTATTTGTAAAAAAAGCAATAGTTACCAAAGACATAATAATAATTTCAAATATCTTGATATATTGCGTCAGCTTAGATTTTTCATACTTGTCAGCAATTTGACCAGCGGTCGAAGAAAATAGAAAGTAGGGAAGTATGAATAGTCCTGCTGCTAGATTATTGAGAATGGTCGGCTGAACATTCATGGCAGATGCGGCATGGAAGGTGAAAAGAATGATTAGAGCTTGTTTGAAGGTATTATCATTGAGTGCGCCCAAAAACTGGGTAGTAAAAATGGGCAAAAATCTTCGCGTTTTAAGTAGTGAAAATTGGTTGGACATGAAACACTCAGGTTAAATACAGGCACCTACTACCATAACGATCTATGTGTTCACTAGCAAGCTTTAGGACAACACGTTATGATTCATCTGATCATTGCTCATACCGTTGAGTAGTTAAAAAATAGGTTTTTCTTCATATGCTTAATTCGCGTTTCAGCACTTCTGTTTGTGTATTGCTCGGTATGAGTCTGACCGCGCCATCCATTCTGGCTGAAACCGCCGACGCAAGCGCTGCTAATTCTTCCTCAGCCTCTACGGCGACTGTGGCAAAGCAAGATAATGCGGCTGTATCATCTGTTGTGAATCCTGTTGCAAAAGATAGTGCAACAGCGTCATCTTCTAAGGCTGCTATAGAAGATACTCAAAATTCTCCTAGTCCGATCACTTTGCCAAGCGCTGAGGCTAAGCCGAGTTTATTAACACGTATTGCAAATAGAGTGTTTTTTTGGCGTAAACCTACAAATAAATATAGTGTTCCTGTTGAGCCGACAATTAATGTTGACGTGAGTGGTGCCCCTGAGATTTTAGAAACGAATCTAAAAGAGACCTTAAAGCAAGTCACTGTGGTTGAGTTTGACGATTTTCAAAGCGATTTGCCGCGTTTAAGAGGTTTGGCCGTTGATGCTGCACAAGCAGTGGGTTATTACACAGCAACCTTTCATTTTAGTAAAATATCGAATGATCGCTTAAAAGTAGATGTTGTACCTGATACACCAGTGATCGTTGCAAGCCAAAAAATTACGATTACTGGCGATGGTGCAACTGATAAAGCTTTCATTCAATTGCAAAAAAAGCCAGATCTGAAAGTAGGCGATACATTGAATCATGGCGAATATGAAAAAACGAAAAATAAGATCTTAAATATTGGAACGGAGCATGGATATTTTAAAGGACATTATCTCACACATGATGTGCAAGTAACCTTACCTCCTAAAACAGCAGATATTCTACTGTCTTATGATACGGGCGTGCGATATGTATTCGGTGATATTACCTATAAGAATAGTAATCCGAAGAAGAAACTTCCACTTAAACCGAGCGTTTTGGCAGCACTTCAGCCGTTTAAGGCTGGCGATCCTTATGATGCCGCGAGTCTGGCAAAATTGTCACGTAATTTGCAAGACACAAGATACTTTAATAATGTCCAAGTCGATGCGCCGACACCTGATATTGTCCCAGATAATGTCGCTAATCCAGCAGATTCATCGACGCAAACACAGCAAACGGATGCGGCAACTGATGTGGCAAAGCCCGTAGCTGTAAAAACAGATGATACTTCTCAGACGAAGTCGACAGCGATCGCCACAGACTCTACAGTCAAACCCATCGAGAATTCTGCAAAGCCAAGTATTCCTGTTGATGTCGTGCTGAATGCCGATAATCCGAATAGCGTTGAAGCGGGTGTTGGATATGGTAC
>JBIODT010000249.1:0-2500 GCA_044445305.1 Legionellales bacterium
GCGCCACCCAAGTCATACTGTAACTGCCCAATGAGCTAACGAGCCCTCTTAAAGTAATGCCTATCAAAACAATCAGAGGAATTTTCTTAACAAACTCCAGATCCATACTGATAAAAGCCTTATCTAAAAAAGGCCGCATCATGTAAGTAAGGCTTGCATCAATGCCTGAGTAGAGCATATTGGCCACCAGGCCTAAGACCAAAACCAACCAAAATGGTTTCACATGAGCTAACAAACGCTTGTAGAGGTAACTGGTTTTAATAGATGTTTTATTATTCATTAATGATTCAAAGGTCGACAAATGAGCCAAATTGTAACTCTTATTCACTCCAAGCGCCAATAAAACCTAAATCACAGCCTATTATCGCATGTTAAATAAAGCCATCAGGGACTTCAACAACAAAATAATACTTATAGTAAGATTACCATGCAGAATAAAATGGCGAAAAAAAACCGATTAGCGTTGACTTTCTAATAAAACACATTTTTTATCCAAAATCACTTTATAAAAAGCAATTATTGCAATATAATCGCAATTTTTATTGTTCGTATGAACCCATTTTAAAAAGGACGTATTATGCGTAAGCAAGATAATGACATGCTTGTACCGATAGGAGCTGAATCAAAAACAGACATCATCGCCAATGACCTTATTACAAACTTGTTAGAAGAGATTGCCGGCATATTTGCTAAAAAAAACGAACCAGGTTTGGCTTTTGTAAGAGTAGTAAATCTTATAAGATGGATGAGTGATACCGATATAAAAGACAAAGCCCCATTCCTAAAAAAAGAACTCCCTGCTTTGCTTCACCAAGTTATATACCAAGCAACGCAAAGTAAACAACTGACCATAGATGAAACGATAACCATGTGCACACTACTGTCTAAAAGTCTACAAACAGATGAGGACAGATATGCTATTCGCGTGCTCAGCGAAAAAATAGATTTAAGAAAATTAGGCCCTATAGATGAGGTTGGTAAAATACTTTTAATTGTAAAAGAAATAGCAACACATAGATCCGAACAGGTTGGGACGGCAAGAACTGATAACATGACTAAAACCAAGTTACACGGTATGACTCATGATCTTTGTATCAAAACGACACAAAATTCAGTTCCTCAATCAGTGTTTACTAGTGTGGCAAATATCTCCGCATGGGTACATCAGACCGACTCAAAGAAATACGAGCAACTACCACTGTTAACTTTAGCGCTAGCTGTTATATATCAAGGCGTAGTAACTAATAAAGTGACAGATAACGACATAATTAGCTGGTTCAAAACAGACCACATGGCTAAAAAGCTGCCTTTTTTCAACTTGATTATCAAGAAAATAGACTGGGATAAGTTAAACCACGTGGATGGGATTGAATCGCTGCTTTTAAAAGTAAATTCCTTAAACTCGCTAGATGTATTTTCAGATGCATCTGCAGCTTCAGATGTATTAGAAAGTCCTGTATCTGCATCCATGTTTGAGATGGACCTACGCAACATGAGTAGTAAGGATGAATCTGAGCAGCTTGCTGCCGATTCCGTTCGTAATGCTCCTAAAGTACATCAACCAAATTATTCTTTGGAGAAGCTACGCTCTGTTGATAAAGCTGAATCAGCTTGTGCCTCATTATCTACATCTTCATCCCTGTATCCATATCCAACTGCATCTTCATCCCCTTTTATTTCAGAGCCATCAGTTTTAACATCACTTTCAAACCTACAACGCCTATCGGACAGAGCACACATGCTATCTGCCTCTGATCATGGTCTATTCGCCAATGCAAGCTCAAAACTATCACCTGCTGCTGTAAAACAATCGAGCATCACGATGCTCTTATCCAATTTAATTAAATGCTTAACAACTCAATCCGTAACAGACCAAGATAGGCTGGTAATAACGCGTTTGCAATGTGTTTCAGACTGGGTATCATCCACAGATAAAACACAACAACCCCTGTATTTCAATAAGACATTAATATTGATAGAGAGCATATGCCGTGCTGGAGTATCTCAAGATGATTCAATTGCTTGTGCAGCTACAGCAACAGTTAATGATAACAGCCTGGATCAATTTAACCGATTAAAGCTACAATATAAGCTGCATTTCGATAGAACACATCAATGCAATTCTGAAGTATTAGAGTTTATATTTGACAAAGACAGCATTTTTGACGTAATAGAAGAAATGAAACCCTTACACGAGCAGGACAGTGCTTTGGCTTATAGATCAACACCAGGTTAAAATAATTGGCGGTATTCAGACGATTCTTAATTTGACCTTAAGGCGGATTTAGTAGAATAGACGCTTAGTGTTGTATGGGTAAAAATTATGGCCACACTACGCGCGGTCACAATCTGCGGTTTTTAGTTGACTTTGACTTTGACTTTGACTTTGTGAATAGTTTGAACCCGTTCGTGGTGAGGAGGCGCACTCGCCGATCCAGCAAATAGCAGTGAACTTTACTGCGCCGTCTCGAACCATTCACGACGTATATCAACCACGCAC
>JBIODT010000250.1:0-2492 GCA_044445305.1 Legionellales bacterium
CTCTATAAGCTCTGTTATGAAACCGTGTTGCTCTCCCCAACGCAAAAACATACGCAGTATCATTTCGGCCCAATCTTGCGCTTCCGTACCGCCAGATCCAGACTGAATGTCTAAATAAGCACTAGATTCATCCACAGGTCCAGAAAACATACGTCTAAATTCTAATCCCGCTACCTCTTTCTCGACCGCAACCAATTCATTATTGATTTCATTAATGGTTTGCTCATCTTGTTCCTCACGCGCAAGCTCAAATAATTCCGTCAAATCGATAACAGTTTGTTTTAATTGCGTCAAAGAAAAAACTACTTTTTCCAATTGGGTTCGCTCACGACCTAGCGCTTGTGCCTGCTGGGGGTTATTCCAAATGGCAGATGATTCCAGTTCGCGAATGACTTCTTCTAGGCGTTCTTGCTTCACATCGAAGTCAAAGATACCCCCTAAGCGAATCTATTCGTTTGGCAAGGTCAATTAAGCTGAGGTTAACATGATTCACTTCTAACATAAGTGTCTCTATAAAAAAAATAAGGAGTTTATGTTACAGTGAAAGTGGTTTTCTGGCTAGAACAATTAGTAAAACTTGTTTACGCATGAAACCGCACCTTAGCATGCTGTGTTGCTTGACTAAGGATTTGTGATACTCGAGATTCACTGACCTCCAAAATACCGCCAATTTCTTTTAAATTTAAATCATGCTCATAATACAAAGACAATACCAACCGTTCCTTCTGTGGTAGTCCATTGATAACATGGGTTAATTGGTGCATTAAATCATGATGCACTGCATTGACGTGAGGTTCGCTGGTAAAGCCACTGGTCTCATCCTGCAAAATATCATCAGTAACACCCAAATCATCAAATCCGTATAAATGACTGCTTGCTGAATAATGCGCTATTTCATGATAGTCATTCAAAGACAGACCCATTTCAGCAGCAATTTCACCATCCTTTGCCGCGCGTCCGAGTCGATGTTCAACCTGTTTTACTGCTTCTGAAATCATGCGTGAATTACGGTATACCGAACGGGGCACCCAGTCATTGGCTCTAACTTCATCAAGCATATGCCCTCTAATACGAATGCCGGCATAGGTCTCAAATGAAGCACCCTTAGATGAATCATAATGTCGCGCAGCTTCTAGTAGGCCTATCATACCTGCTTGAATTAAGTCATCCACTTGTACGCTTTGTGGCAAGTGGCCCAATAAATGATGGGCTATACGCTTCACAAGTAAGGCATGACTTCTTACCAACGTTTCCTGGGTTTGTTGGTTTATTTTAATGTAAGCAATCAATGCATCCACGATACTCTCCTTACAAAAACAGCACCAGGTAAATTGAGAATTCCCACCCCCAGCGCTACTGTTGTAAATTATGATCTGCAATAATTGTTCCAACTTTAGGTCTGATGTCTCAGAGAGTAATCTGTTGTCGCCGCATACCTCGCTCTTATTTAGACAAAGCTGCATGCGTCTTTTTGCATGTGGCTTTGTCCAAATGCCAAGGAATGACTATTCACTACTTTGTTGCTGACATTTTTGTTGCGCCGTTTTTGCACAAGTATCTGGGCAATCTCTTTGATCTGAATTAATGCATACGCTATTAATACAGTTTTGTGTCAGGTCATCAATACATTTCAACTTATCATATTTTTGACTTCCAAGATTGTCCTCAGGAATATCTGCAGCAAAAACACCAACCGAAAAAATCATAAAAAAGAAGAGGGTTAATGATTCGATTAACCACTTTGGTTTGCTAATATAGTTCATGATTGCTTTCCTTTTTGAATGAGGCTGTAGGCGCTTTTTAACAGGCCTGGGTAAAGTATAGTCAATTTTTAACAAGGGATCTTAAATATGGTCAAAATACTACTAAACAATCAAATGCCAGACTCACCATCCAAGACGGTTATTATTGATCTGTCTTTAGGAACCTGCCTCATAAATAATAATGAAACCATCAATATGAACCAGTTACATGAACTAGAGTTTAGTCACCCCTTGTTGTCACAAGCAGGTCTTAGTAAAAGTAAGGGCTTGTATTGTCACAGTTATGACGATTTAGATGGGTTGCTGGCTAGTGCCCAATGTGTTTATGCGACGCTTATTAAAGCGAAAAACCCTAGTAATTGTCATTTTAACATCAAACCATCAGCGCATTATTTTCATTTAAAAAAACTGTATCAACTTCACTTGTCTCTTGAGCATCATAAAACTGCTAAAGAATTCATTGGCACCGATCAATTAAACAACATCGTCACTCATTTAACCCATTCCAAATTTCAATTTCACGACAGCATATTAATCAATCAAACTTATTCATTTACTTGCCTTCCGGAGCTGATCAATGGCGATGATCTGTATAAAACCAACTCAACAATTGAGCAACAACTAAAACAACCGGCGGATTTTGAAAAGTATGAGTTGCGTTATATCAATCGTTTGATTGGATTTGGGCTCTATGCAAGAGCATCCATTAAAAAAGATGATGTTTTATTC
>JBIODT010000251.1:0-2487 GCA_044445305.1 Legionellales bacterium
CATCAAGGCTACGCCAATCACGAAAATCGTACTTTAGAGCCCAAGCCAAGGACGGCCTCATTCTCCGGCACAGATGATGTAATTTTAAAACTGAGAAATCAATTACATTGAGTTTTAAGCAGAATTACATGCATACTGATACTACGCGCGGTCACAAACTACGGTTTTAGCGCGTAGATTTCGGACACGAGCCTCAGCTTAACCAAACTTATTAAAAGGAATTTTATGCATACCATATTGAAAAAAAACATACTAGCCATCACCTTGTCTACCACCCTACTGCAGCTGGGATATTTACCCACGCTAAATGCCTGCACACGCGCCGTCTATGTAGGTACTGACAATACAGTGGTGACTGGGCGAACAATGGATTGGGCAGAAGACATGAAAACTGATCTTTGGCTGCTTCCACGCGGGATCTCACGTAATGGTGAAGCAGGGCCTGCGGCATTACAATGGACTGCAAAATATGGCAGTGTCGTCGCCACAGTCTATGGCATTGCCAGTGCAGATGGCATGAATGAAAAAGGGCTGGTGATGAATTTGCTTTATCTGGCTGAAAGTAATTATGGAACCCCAGAATCATCCCATCCCCCGATGTCTATCAGCCTGTGGGGGCAATATGCCTTAGACAATTTTGCAAGTGTGGCTGAGGCCGTTAACGCCATGCAAGCAAAACCATTTTTTCTTATTGCACCAACATTACCCAATGGAGAAAAAGGTCAGGTACACCTGTCTTTATCAGATGCCACTGGTGATTCAGCAATTTTTGAATACGTTGACGGCAAGCAAATTATCCACCACGGCAAGGAGTATGTCGTGATGACCAATTCACCTATTTATAACAAGCAACTTGCATTAAATGAGTATTGGCAAGAAATTGGCGGCTCTGTTTTTTTACCAGGAACCAGTCGTGCAGCAGACCGATTCGCTCGAACCACCTTTTATATTAATGCCATTCCCAAAACTCTAGACAAAGCTTACATTCAAAGCGTTCCCAATCAATCATTCAATTATCAAGCTGTTGCAGGCGTCATGAGTGTCATGCGCTCAGTAAGCGTCCCTTTAGGCATCACCACTCCCCATCAGCCTAATATTGCGTCTACCATTTGGCGCACGGTCTCTGACCAGAAAAATAAAGTTTACTATTTTGATTCATCAACCCGTCCCAATACCTTTTGGGTGTCTTTAGACATGCTTCACTTCAACAAAGGTGATCCCGTGCAAAAACTGGCCTTAGCTGAAGGACAAGTTTATGCTGGTGAAGTAGCCAAGCAATTTAAACCAGCCAAACCGTTTCAATTTATACCCGCTACCAGTTAAATTGGCATTTAGACAAGATTGCATGCAAAAAATGCATGCAATCTTGTCCAAATGAATGGTGGTTGAATCTATGCATTTCGTTGGCTCTTATGCGAGACAATATCCTCTTGTTCAACCAATTTTATCACTTCTTGAAATATGGAAATGGCTTTGTGTGCAGACACATTATCATAAGGAATCAATTGTTCTTCACCTCCTCCTTCAACACCCTATTTCACCCCTTAATTTTAATAAATAATTTACATCGTGATCAATTTATGGTTAAATATGTCATTTTGTGTGTTGTAACAAACTTTAACTAAAGGACATTTTTATGAAAACTTTTTTTAACCTATCCCGAAAAAAATCTGCTGGGCTCCTAACTGCATCAGCTGGACTATTTACTACCGCCTATGTACTACAACAGCGTCATGTAGAAATAAAAAAAGAAACCATGGCGAAACTAGAACTGACAAAACAAAAAAAGTGCTTTGATCAGATGGCTACATTAGCAAAACCTCTTGGAAATATGATAACTTTGATAGCGGAGAATTTCTCGTTTGATCAACCCGTGGCGTTACATCATGATATTACTTGCACATACGATATCGGTTACTCAGAGGCGGAGGGGGATGGGTATCTTCTCTTTGCTTACGACATATCAAGGACGTATGTAGATGTACCAGTGGAAATTGCTATCAAACACATTGAAGCTGAAAGTAAAGCATGTGGGCACAATCTTCATCAGCGTGGTGCTCTCGACATTTTGATTATAGGTTGTCGACGAGATGAAGAACAACTGGTGCCTTATGGCAGTCTACCTCGTTATAATTCATACAATCGCCCGGTAGAAAACGCTATTGCCAAACTTAGAGAAGTGATAACGATTGTTGAACAAGAGGACGCTGTATCTCAAATAAACCAATCAAACAGTAATCCCTAATTGTTGTTTGGCTTACTAAGTACCGTTTCACTGATTCTATACTGCGCGCGGTCACAAACTGCGGTTTTTAGGTGGATAACGTAGCCTTGATGCAGCGCAGCGTAATCAAGGTTTTCATGCTCCATTTTAAATGGTTAAAACCTTGATTACGCTGCGCTGCATCTATATCGTTACCCACAAGTTACCTCATGGAAAATAGTTATAAAATCACACACAGTACTCAAACAGTGCGTCATTGCGAG
>JBIODT010000252.1:0-2462 GCA_044445305.1 Legionellales bacterium
TCATATGGTGTTAATTGAACAGTCACCTTATCGCCTTTCAAAATGCGTATATAATTTTTGCGCATTTTCCCGGAAATATGAGCAATAACAATATGCCCATTTTCTAATTGAACTCGAAACATGGTGTTTGGAAGGGTATCAATAACGGTACCATCCATCTCAATTTGGTCTTCTTTACTCATATTCTGTTATGTCTCTGTTTGGGATGAAATCGGCTTCAGATAATGCCTTAAAACACCTAAAGAAGCAAACTTCAGGTGAGATTATCTAAATACTTATCTGCATCTAGGGCTGCCATACAACCTGATCCGGCTGAGGTAATAGCTTGCCTATATACATGATCTGCCACATCTCCTGCCGCAAATACGCCCGGGACGCTGGTAGCGGTTGCATTGCCATTGAGTCCACTTTGAACAGTAATATAGCCATTCACCATATCCAATTGTCCGGCAAAAATAGCAGTGTTAGGTTTATGGCCAATAGCAACAAAAATACCGGTAGCTTCAATTTCTTTGAGTGTCTCAGTTAGGGTGCTTTTAACTAAAATACCTGTGACACCTGTCGCATCACCTAAAATTTCATCAGGGGTATGATCCCATTCAATTTTAATATTTCCGCCATTTGCTTTTTTCATCAAATGATCGATTAAGATTTTTTCAGCGCGTAATTTGTTTCTGCGATGAATCAAGGTGACATGCGAAGCAATATTGGAAAGATAAAGGGCTTCTTCAACAGCGGTATTGCCGCCGCCAATGACAACCACTTTCTGATTACGATAAAAGAATCCGTCGCACGTGGCACAAGCAGATACGCCTTTACCCATAAATGCTTTCTCAGAGGGCATGCCAAGATATTGTGCGCTAGCACCAGTGGCAATAATCAAAGCATCACAAGAATACGTTTCTTCACCTTGTAAAATAAAAGGACGCTGTTTTAAATCAACCGATTTTATATGGTCAGAAATGATCTGAGTATTAAAACGTTCGGCGTGAATTTTCATGCGTTCCATTAATGCCGGACCTTGCAAGCCATGCGCATCTCCAGGCCAGTTATCCACTTCTGTAGTTGTCATTAATTGACCGCCTGGCTCTAAACCGGAAATGAGAACAGGCTTTAAATTGGCTCGCGCTGCGTAAACTGCTGCAGAGTACCCTGCAGGACCGGAACCAAGTATAATAAGGCGATGGTGTTTTGGTGCTGTCATGTGTTATTTTCTCACGCTATTATTTAAGGGTGTTATAGTACGAGAAGTCAGAATTGACGTCAAAGAAAGGAAAAAATAAAAAACATCGGAGTTGCTGCCAGTGAAACAAGCCACACAAAACAAACCAGTACGTCGTCCACTTGCTATTAATATGGGTCATCGTTTGCGCGAAGGGGTATTTATCCTTTCTATTGCCATGATGATTTTTTTATACATTTCATTTGCTTCCTTTCATCTGACCGATCCAGGCTGGTCTAGTACCGGTGTGGATAATAAGGTATTGAATTGGGGAGGCCGCGCAGGTGCATTCCTGGGGGATGTGTTTCTCTCGCTGTTAGGCTGCACTGCTTATCTTTTTCCGCCTTTAATCGTACTGGCCTCTTGGCTAGGTGTTCGAAATAAACCCGAGCAACATCAGTTTGGTTGGTTAGATTTTTTTATTAAGAGTATGGGTTTTATTCTTATTGTGGTTAGCGGCTGCGGTTTAATAGCCATTTATTTTAAACAAAGTATGCCTTCCTTGCCTGCACATACAGGTGGGATTTTAGGTGATTTAGTCGGTTTTGGCTTAACTCATGTTTTTAATGTGATGGGTAGTTCGTTGTTTTTAATTACGGCGATATTATGCGGAATTACATTGTTTACGGGATTTTCTTGGTTAGGATTAGTGGATGCAATTGGTTGGCAAGTCTTGCGTGCCGTTTCTTTATTACGTTGGAAAAAAACAGCAAAAGCCTCTACTCCTGAAAAACCCACTCAAGAATCTACAGCAGAAAAAGTAGAGCCAAAAATTAAAAAAACATTTACACCCCGTCTTGAGCCTAAAGTAGTCGTTCAACAACCGGAACCTAAGCCTAAATTAAAATTGGTCCCTAAAAAAACAGAATCAGCGGTTGTGATAGCCCCAGGCTGTTTACCGCCATTGTCATTGTTAGATCCTATTCCGCAAGCGGAAGGGAGAGCTTTTTCTAGTGTGTCTTTCGAAGAATTATCACTCTTAGTTGAACAGCGTTTATTAGATTTTGGTGTAGAAGTCAAAGTGGTGGCAGTGCATCCAGGACCTATTATTACGCGTTTTGAATTAGAGTTGGCGCCAGGCATCAAAGTAAGCAAAATTAGCGGGCTGGCAAAAGATATCGCGCGTTCTTTATCCGCTATGAGTGTGCGAATTGTTGAAGTGATTCCAGGCAAATCAGTCATTGGTTTGGAATTGCCAAATGAACACCGAGAAGTGGTTTGTCTGCGTGATATTTTAGAA
>JBIODT010000253.1:0-2438 GCA_044445305.1 Legionellales bacterium
AAAATGGTCAAACATTTTTCAATATGGAGGAAGGAACCATGACAAATTATACTAAAAATATTAAAACACTGCTCATCGCGGCAGTTTTCGCATCGATGACTTCACTGGCGACAGTTCCAGCGTATGCAATGGATGAGCATGACGCAGTAGTTGACAGTAACGGACAGGTGGTAGTTGATAGTAATGGCAACTGCGTTTTAACTATGTGGATAGGTGGGGATAATGCTTGTGGCGCACCGATGATGCTTAACGTAACTGATGAAAGAGTTATTTACTTCGGTTTTGATAGTAGCAGCCTAAGCGCTGCTGAAAAAGCTAAGTTGGATAAGTTAGCTGATATTTTAGATAACAAAAATATCACTGATGTGAAAATTGTTGGTTATGCTGATAGGCTTGGTGCTGATCATTATAATCACAAACTGTCACACCGTCGTGCCGATGGTGTAAAAGCGTATTTGGACAGTAAAATTAAACTTAATAGCTCGGTGGTTGAGGTTCGTGGTCATGGATCGTCACATCAAGTTAAGACGTGCGATGGCATGCATGGTAAGGATTTGATATCTTGCCTAGCGCCTAATCGCCGCGTAGAAGTTGAAGCGGATTATACTAATTAATCCCACGCCTTTACCTAACGATAAAACCCGCCCTCGTGGCGGGCTTTGTTTTGATGGGTTAGTAATGATATCTGCACTGCATAATATAGAATTGGTGAGTCTATACTGATTCTAATTCGGTAAGCATACGGAGCACATCTTGAGATGCTGCCTCTACTTTATCGATTTCGTCCAGAGCCTTATCTAATTGACCGTTATTGAAATAGCGCACGGCCTGAATACCATGCTCGTGCACCAACTTGTGCGGGTCGACCAGCTTTCGGAAGATAGGATTGTTCTTGTACTTAGGATCTTGCACTTTGTCGTACCATTTATCCAAACGGCAGTTATGGTGGTTGGAGAGCTCTTCAGCCTTCAAACCCTCGCGGCCGATAATCATGTTGGCCAAACGCTTTTTCCATAGCACATGGTCAGATTGGGCGAGTTTTACTACCTTGTTTGGTACATTTAATTCAGCCAGTTTGCCAATTTGTGCGCTGATAAGTTTTTCCACTGCGTCCATAGCACTCACAATTTTTTCGATTCCTTCCACGCTTTTACTGCTGTTTTGGGCAATCATAGAGATGCCAGTGGCGACTTCCTGCGCAGCCTTTCCCTGCTCGGTGAGCGTGCTGGAAATGTTGGCTGTATTTCGAGTGACTTCATCAATGCGCAGGTGAATTTCTTCCATTTGCTTACCCACTTCATTAATGGCAGCTTGCCCATCTTCCACTGCCTTAGTGCTGCCCTGCATGGAGGAAAGTACTGTTTGAACATCGCTTTGTAGCTGTGTGATGATGGTGTTGATTTCATCCGTAGAAGCTTTGGTTTGCGACGCAAGGTTTTTTACTTCGCCTGCAACTACGGCAAAGCCTTTTCCTGCCTCGCCTGCCCGTGCAGCCTCAATCGTCGCATTTAGTGCCAGGAGATTGGTTTGGTCAGCAATTTTTTTAATATCACCAGATATTTTACTGATGCGTTGGGAAAATTCAGCCAGCACGGTCACTTTTTTAACCGTATCGTGAACCGATTCTGTGATATGGTGCATTGTGCTTACGGCTTTTGATGAAGCGGTAGAACCTGCGGTTACTGCATGTTCGGCATCTTGTGCTTGTTTGGAGATATTGCTGCCAAAGGTACTGATAGACTGGACGGTAGCAACCATTGCTTCTGCCGCTTCAGCAATGGCCTGCGCTTCATAATCAACTTTCCTTAGGTTTGATAGCATGTGTGCAGAAAAAATAGCCGTTTCATTTGCCTGAATGGATAGGTTAACTACACGCCTCAGCTCCTCTTGGGTGTTTTGAGAAAGTTTCATCGCCACTTTGCTCACCGCTTCAGACAATTCATCAGTGCCTTGTGGTAACGCTGTATAATCACCATCCCAAATTAATTTTAGACAATGGATTAAATCATTATCCCTATCAGAAGTGGGCTGGTTTATCTCAACTACTTGTTCGGCGATATTGTTCATAAAACTTCTCTCGCATTATTGTTCTTAATTAACACTGTATTTTAGATACGGGCTTAAAGCAACCGATGACGGATTGTAAATAATCCACCTGTAATTTGAAGCTATTAGGATGGTGAGATGCTTATGGTTATCCCGGGGTTGACCACTCGTATGTACTAGTGTCTAGGATAATTATTGAGCCATTTTTTGGTTAATATAGTTTGCGCAGCAAACAACTTATTTCATCGCCATGAAGCAAAATACCATACACCCCGACACGGATATTAAGAGTTTAATACAGAAATCAACAAGTAATTGAAATATAACATGAAAGAGGTATAAGGTGATTTCGATCAAAAAAGAGCACCTTATGAGAGAAAATATACTACAAC
>JBIODT010000254.1:0-2434 GCA_044445305.1 Legionellales bacterium
AAACAGCTCGCAGAGCACTGTTAAATTGCAGTCAGGTATTCAGATTTGCGATAGCATCAGGTAGAGCGGAGCGTGATCCTGTGCCAGATCTGAAAGGCGCATTACAACCAGCAAAAACAACGCATTTCGCAACGATGATCGATCCTAAAGCCATTGGTGAGCTATTACGAGCAATAGACCAATATCATGGCAGTTTCGTAACAAAATGTGCTTTACAACTCGCCCCTTTAATATTTGTGCGTCCAGGCGAATTAAGAGCAGCAGAATGGGATGAAATTAATCTAGACACTGCTGAATGGAACATCAGAGCAGAGCGTATGAAAATGCGTGTTGCTCATTTAGTTCCACTGTCTAAACAAGCTGTGGCTATATTGCGAGAACTTTATCCTCTAACAGGACATGGAAAATATGTGTTTTCTAGCGAACATACAAGCCTCCGCCCTATGAGCGAAAATACACTTAATTTCGCTTTACGCCGTATGGGATTTGCTAAAAGTGAAATCAGCGTTCATGGCTTTCGTGCAATGGCGAGGACGTTGCTTGATGAGACCCTGCATATCAGGCCAGATTATATTGAACACCAGCTTGCTCATGCAGTACGTGATCCTAATGGACGTGCATATAACCGAACATCACACCTGCCAGAGCGTCGAGACATGATGCAAGAATGGGCGGATTATTTAGATAGCTTAAAGAGTACGTCATTATGAGCAAAAAAATTCACTTTGAAAACACTGGAAGGAAAAAGCAGCATAAAATCACATTGTTTGAAATTACTGAGCATTCCGTTGATATTGCTGAGTGTTTAAATAGTAAATCAGGATCAACGCAAAGTTATGCAAAAGACAGATTGATCCATTATATGACTCAAGCCCAAGCGTATTTAAAGGATAAAGGTTATGACGATACCAGTTGCTATTTTCGTCTGATTAATGGAGAAATAGTTAAGTGCCAGCCTGGCGAGGTGTGGATGTCTTTATGGGCAGTCATTGAAGAACGAGATCAACCCAAAGGCCAAACAGGAGAACTTTTAGCAGCCGTTATTGATCATACATGTCGAATGCTACTTACCACCTGGCCACCACACCCTAATGAATATATTGCTTTTCTTGGTGAAGCTATGCGGGTACAAGAACATTTCTTTCAATTATTTTTACTTGAAAACGTTCAGCCTCAATATTCTGCTGGATGCTTACGTACACATGAGGCTAACCAAGGATTCCTAAAATTTAAACCTGAATCAATAAATGAATATCAGCAATTAAAAGAAAAATATTCAATGTTGGAATGTAGTAAACGTATCGTTGCCAAGTTAAAAGAAAGATATCCTAATGAGAACATACCAACCGCTGAAACTGTAAGAGATTGGCTTAAAAATATTTAAAAAAACTGGGGAAATGTTCATTTCCCCAGATCGCTATGCTTTATCTTGAGTATTCCTTAAATATCTTTAGGAATATGAAAAATGAGAATTCCTCCAAAAGAACCAGAAAAACTGATACGCCGCCCAAGAGTCGAAGAAATTACATCATTATCGCGATCTGGAATTTACTTCTTAATACAAGAAGGCCTATTTCCCAAGCCAATACCATTAGGAACAAGATCCGTAGCATGGGTAGAATCAGAAGTCCAAGAATGGGTTAATGCTCGAATTACAGAGTTTCGTAAATCAACGGAGACTTTGTGATGAAAAATCAATATTTTCAATCGATAATTGTTAAGGGAACAGTAAGAAGTTATATTTTAGATAACATGGAGAGATTTGAATACCTTCCTTGCCTGTCATCAGATCCAGATACTCTATTTTTTATCGGTGCGGGAGAGTATTTTTCTCCATTCATACAATCCGATGTAAGGTGCAAGTGTAGCGAGAAATGTACTGACGTATTCAAAAAATTGAAACTTCACCCCAAAGTAAATGAGCCGTTTCCTAAAGAATGTGACTTAACACCGATAGTTGAGTTTTTGAGATTGGGAGGTTTGTATGGATACAACACACCTACAGTCTAATGGTTCTACGTTACCGAGTGCCACCACAATTATCAAAAGTCGTGAAGAACTTCTTAAAGCACTTCCTGGGTATATGACACACCCTGATTGTCGCAGATGGTTGTTACATATTGATAAAATTCCTTATTATGCCAATGGTTATAAACGGTATGGCACACTTGATTCCCCCAAAGATAGAGAGCAGCTTATAAATTTTGACGAAGCATATGCGATTTTTTCTGCTGGCGGTTACACGGGATTAGGTTTTGCACTTGGCTTTGATGATAAAGGTGGTCATTGGCAAGGGATTGATTTGGATGACATTTGGCATAAACCAGAGTTAAATACACTCAAACCACATGGATATGTAGAGTCAAGCCCAAGCGGAAACGGTTTGCATGCCATAGGTTACGGCCAAGCATTTAGATCCTTGGGCTCTAACTTT
>JBIODT010000255.1:0-2407 GCA_044445305.1 Legionellales bacterium
CTATAAGGCTTTCTGACTTTTTTATAATAATCATTTTAGACCCCACTCCCTGAACTAAGCCGCCTCTGTAATTTCTCTATCTCATAGCTTAAATAACGCTTTATCCCTTGTCATATATAGATTTGCTGGTCGACGACTTAAATCTAATACATATTCACCAAAACGTTTGAGCTGTTCTGTCATGTAGGGGCTCATATGACTAAGATCTTCTTCGGTGATCGTATAACCTTCCTGTATCAGGGCATAGCATACATCAGTGATATCGATTACGTTTTGTAGCATGATGCAATTTGCGATTAAATCGTTATGCTTAATAGACTTCTCCATTTCATCAGGATCGTTCGATGCCACCAAATATCTTGAACCAAATCTAATCCAGTCCTCTAACGTATGATATGACTCTACTTTATTGGTCGTCGCCGTAATGGTCTGCCTTAGCTCTTTACTAGACACATAATCAAGCAAAAAAATGGTATAGTTAACTATTACGTGATAAATCGCATTTACGCTATAATTTAGTGAGAAAGATGAATGTTATCTTAGGGAAGTCATAATGCCAAAATCGATAAAAACATCAGCCAAAGAAAAATAGAGGTTCACATGCCACTAAGTTGGTTACAGCAAGAGCAATTAGAAAAACCCCTCATTTTAAAAAAATTTTGGGAAGAACGTGTTTTGCATCCAAAAGATACCGAACAAAGGGCACATAGCATCAATGGCATTAAAAATCATTTTCTTCTTGCATTGCCAAAACCTGGTATGAACGATACTGAGTGGGCAGATTATGTTGATCAAGCATGGGCTGATGGCTCTGCTTTTGCTAGTGAGGAAGCCTTCTATAAATTTTTTGAACACATCTCATCAGTGAAAGCGGTAGGAGTAGCAGAAGGTTTAATTCCTAGGGTAGATCCATCCAAAAAAGCCATTACGGTAACTGAGGATGAGACTGAGTCCATTAAACAATATACCAAAGATAAAGGTATCACTGTTTCAGGCATTGTAGGATCCATAACAACAGGCATTCACCCCTGTTGTTCTGACAGTTACAGCACATCAGATGTTTTTACAACACAGTCTATTTCAAAAGTATTCACTGGTGTTTTAGCATTGCGCCTTCTGGAAGAAGGGGTTATTTCAACCAAGGATCTCGATAATCCGCCAATCCAAGTGGCATCTTCAACCACCGCAGCTTTAGTGGAACATCCTCAAATACTCGAACGCCTTGGAGAGGCAACGCTGCATCAAGCGTTGACACATTATGCAGGACTTGGGGTTGGTGAGGGAGCGCCTTTTGGTGATTACTATGGTAATTATATTCATGCCGTAGAGGTGGCAAGAGAACGCGCTCTACCTACTCCTGAAATACGTTCGATTGAAGAATTTATACCATTTATTCCAAACAAAACTGCGGCAGCAGGTACTGTCGGTGCAGATAACTGGCATTATAGTAACTCAGGTATCATATTAGCAGCACTTTCTCTTGAGCATCTTTATAACGAAAGACGAGATAAAACATTGGAGTCAGAACCCTTAAGTTTCGATGAAATAATGAAGAAATATGTCACTGGTCCAACTGCTGCAAATATGTCCTGTTTTCAAGCATCACCCCAAGGATTAACCGTGCGACAGGATGCAAGTAATCCAATTGCAGCCCATATGGTTGGATCACCGGGAGGTGGGTATTTTTCTACCGCTGAAGATTTAGGGAAATTTGCACATTGGATGCATAACAAATGTCAGGATTCCGCATTTGTTGAATTAATCGGTCAGTATGGACAAGAATTTTGTCCACATCCTCAATCTAAAACAATTGAACATACTGGCGACGGCCCGTCGAGTAGTGGCTTTTTTTCACTAAATTGGGAAACTGGAAATTTGGTTGTTATCTTGAACGATCAACGCGCAATTGCCGCAAGTGAGGTAGGTCGAGAAATACAAGATCATATTTTCTCTCAAAAACCAGTACTTACAATTACAGATCACCCTGCATCAATTGAAGCATCAGAAAGAATGCAAAGCTTTAAAGCCAGAATACCTCATGCGGCACATACTCCTGCTGCAGATAGCGCGGAAGATGAGACACAAGAAGACGATAATTCAATTACTCCCTAGAGCCGAAATTATAGAGTCAATTTTGTGCTCTAAATTATTCTTATAAAGAAAGGTTATAAGCGGTTTAAAATGTGAAAAGTCCTATCTACACACGTATCCTGACTGCCCCCCATCCATGGCGTAGGGTGCAGAACAAGTTAGAATAAAAAAAATGGTAATGATTTGTTTTAGTGGGACACTTTGATTAGAATAAAAATCATGCATCGACAAACACTCCATTATTTGAATTGCCCGTATTGCGACATTTATTACCCATAATGTATATAAATTTATCTTTTCAAGTAGGTTGTTACAC
>JBIODT010000256.1:0-2394 GCA_044445305.1 Legionellales bacterium
CATTTGAAGACATTGATCGATTTATCGAAGCATTGCAAGAATGCTTAAATTATTTGCGCTAAAAAAAAAGGCTGAATGTATTTACATCCAGCCTTTTTTACTTCCATGTCTTGCTTAAAAAGATTAGAAATCAAAACGTAATCTTACACCAAAACCTTGGGCTGTGAAATCGCCTTGGTTAGCAATGAAGATACCTTTTGCTGTATCATCCACATTGAGTAAAAATTGATTTTGTCCAAAGAACATATGGAGTTCCCAGTAGAAATCAACGCCAAAATGGTAGCGATCATCGCAAAACATATAATCATAGCGTAAACCTAACATATTATCATTGATTACACGTCCAATACGCTCATGACTTCTTTCGTCGAATGTAACTTTAGTGACACTTGTTGCTGAATTAAAAGATGCATCTTTATGTCTGACACCAAAGAATCCATAGAGAGTAGAAAAAGCAGTATTAGCAAAAATGCTCCAGCCTTCTCCAAGACCCCATTGAGTATTCAATCCAGTATGGATACCAAGTCCCCAATATTTGCATTTTTGATGTGCAAAAACACTAGTAGGATCATTGGTGTTGGAATAATTAGCGTTAAATTTCTGACGGAGCCACATGGTTCTCATACCAGCAAAAGGTTTTAGAGTCAGCCATTTGCTAACAAAAAACTCTCGGCCTAAATCAAGATCCAAGATATTGAGCTTGCTGCGCCATCTGCCCTCAGATGTTTGAGCACTTGCTGATAAAATAGCGCTGGCATTGACTTTACTTGGAAGCAGAGATTCTCCAATATCAGCATGGGTTGTTTTATGCGCATGGTTATGAACTCTTGTCCAATCTAAAAATAGATCCCAACCATCATAAGGTAAGTTGAGTCCAAGCCCTGCACGGAATCCCCAATCCCAATCAAAATGAAGGTTTCTAACTCGAGTAGGAACACCTGACGAATTTGTTTTTACAGCAAATCCTAATCCATTTACATGTGCTTGCCATAGTAAAGGATCAATAGTGACATATGCACCCCAATCATCTTTTTGTGTTGGTCTTGCAGGGGGATTAATGATTCCACCAGCATTTCTTCTTCCTTCAAGCGCGCTTACGCGATTTTCGAGGTTTCGCATTTGAGCGTCATCGGCAGCGTTCAATAGGCAAGTGATCGCAACAGTCGAAAGGGCTGTCATCACCGCAAACTTTTTCGAATTCCACATCATATAAAATAACTCCTGTTCCATGAGGTTCATGTAAATGCATTCGAATGAATGCATTTACGCATATTCGCGTTATGCGAATGAAAGTAGCGTAATCATTTGATCGGATTAATTCAAGTGTTTTGATCAAGATGCAAGACAGGAGCTGAATCACAAATTAATCAAGATTTGGAAACCATTCTTTCCATTTGAACGCTTGATTTTTCGAAGAGCTTGGCAATTTTTAATAGAACTTCGATTGCTCTTATTAAAAATTGACTATTTTTTAAAATAGCCATTCCAAGCGCGCTTCAGCCTCATTGATTTGGACCTTGCGATTGAATAGTCCTTTGTAACCAAAAATAAAGGAGAATCCATCGTTGCTTGTCCATTTTATTCCCGCTTGAGGAGAAACAAGCTGCACTGAAGAGTGATAGCTTTTGACACTTATCTTAGATGTTTGTCCCTTAAATTGGGCCTTCTGTCTCGAAGTTCCTAATGGAAACTCACCGACCCAACTTAAACTCAAATAGGGAGCTAAGCAAATACATTGCACTTTCCAATTGTAATAAACCTTCAGACCGGACTCACCTCTGAGCATTTCTTGGTTCTTAGCCTTGACATCTAGGTTAAGGCTATGAGCTCCTTTTTCCTTAAAATGATTGCGATCGAAATAGTTATAATCTACAAGAGCAAACGGTTCAAATGTGCCGCAGCCCCAGTCCCAATTGGTTTGCGTACCTAAGTGGCCTGTAAGGAAATATGCCCAGAAGTCGCTCTTTGCATGGCGATCTATAACGCTGAATTTAATCTTTCTCTTGAGATCATGATCACTTCCACCACCGATAGCAGAAATATCCATCGCAAAGTGATTGCACTGATAGCTTCCATAGAGAGCGCCATAATAACTATTGATTTGACCTCTGCCTCGATCACCTTTCCAAAGAACATTGGTGTAAGAATATCCTAAGCTTCCTCCTAGAGAGATCCCGGAGGAGAAGCAGTAATCCAATCCCGCAAGCACACCACCTGTATTACCATTAAAGCGACTCAAGTTATCGAAATATTGTTTATTGTCCATGAAATTGCCGAAGACATTCAACCAAGCTGAGCCATTTAAGTTACAGCAATCTTTTGGGCTGCAGCGAAGCTCAAATAGGTGCTGAGCTAATAGATCCGCCACATAATTATTATTGCGGGCGTTGATCC
>JBIODT010000257.1:0-2394 GCA_044445305.1 Legionellales bacterium
CCACAAGTTATCTCATGGAAAACAGTTATAAAACCACACACAGTACTCAAACAGTGCGTCATTGCGTTTTTCAGCTTTGTGCTGACTTATGGGTAACAGCATGACCGCAAAATAAACCCATTAAGGATCGCTGCACTACTTCGTCTATGGCTTCATAGCTGGTTTTTCAGATGCTTGCTCTACAAAATTTAACTCAAATTTACCTGTTAAAAAATCATTGAGGTGATCTTTTTTTAGCTCAAGAAATTTTTCTTTCGTTAATGGCTCATGCTGCTCAGAGCGCGCGTTATGATAAGATGAAGAGAACTTTTTGCTTATATCATGATGATGCACGTCCTCTGGTGTAAGCTCAGCATCTGACTCATAACCAAGTTCCTCAAGCCAACCAACAACACCCACTTTGAATAAATGATTAAGTTTGGCATTGTTAGCTTTAAATTCTTCATCATTCATGTTCATGCGCTCCTTGCCAGGGAATGCTAAAGTGTCTAGGCTAAGCTTATTATCATCAGTCAAATTAACCGCATACTCAAGTTTCGGCAAATCCACTTCCGGAGCGCCAGTAAACCAGTCACTTATTTTATCACCCAGTGGATTCAGGAAGTTATCCTTAATAAAATTTCGACCGGTCTGCCCAAAGGTGCTGCTCTTAGCAAATACAGTACAATAACCCCAGAAGCCCAACATCGCAGAATACCAGTTATTAAAAGCTTGGCCTTCTGCTTTAAGGTTTTTTTCAGTCATTCTTCTTAGCTCTTCTTTGGCCAGTACTTTATTGCCACCTTCATCAGTAGTATACCTTGTCTCCTCAGCTTGACGCTGCCGTTGCAGCTGTCTGTCTTCGCTCCTCTTCTTTTCTCTAGCCTGCTTGGCCTCATTTTCTTTTATTTGCATCAACACGTCTTTCATCTTCTCTTCTCTACTCATCACTATGCTCCTCAAAAAACTAGATATGGGTAAAATAAAGCCCCTTTGATATATCATAACACAAAAGCTGCGGATTATCATCCCAGTCACTTAAAACATAACGCTTTAATGAATGCGCCTCATGCTCATAAGTTGTCAACCCAGGCTTGTGAGTATGACCATGAATTAAAACAGGGCATTTATTCTTTAGCATATGGCTGATAACTGTTGCGGCAACCACATCCATCTGCGCCATTGACTTACTGGTATTCATTAAACTGCGCTCACGAATTTTATTGACTAATTGCTTACGGTAATTCAAGTTCAATCTTAAAAAAACAGCAGCAAACAGACTGTTTCGCGTTAGGCGTCGAAAACGCTGGTGGCTCAAATCATCAGTACAATAGCTGTCGCCATGCGCCAACATGATTTTTTCTTCACCCAACTCAATAAAGGTGGGTTCTGTCAAAACCTGCCAACCAGCAAGCTTTGCATAACGTGCACCCAATAAAAAATCTCGATTACCATGCATGTAATATACCGGTATGCCCCGTGCTTTTAAACTGTATAGTTGTCGAGCAATCTCAGTACTCCAATCATCAATTGCATCATCACCTACCCAGGCATTAAAAAAATCACCCAAAATATAGACTTGTTTTACTGATGTTTGAGCCCATTGGATAAATTGATTGAAACGTTTCTGGATTTCTTGTTCTTCTGGGCAAAGATGAAGGTCTGAAATAAAAACCACATCAATCATAGAGGCTCAATATGAATGTGTTCGTTGAATAAATAGATTTGACAGGGGCCATGAATGGGTTCAATTGCATCACTTAAGCGATAAAAACCAGCTATAGACACCAACTCAGCCTCAAGTGATTGACAAAATATGCGCGCATCTAAATTACCAGATATCCCGGCTAAAGCCCTTCCTCTTAAAGCACCATACACATGAATAGAGCCATCAGCCAATAACTCCGCCCCATGACTTACAGCAGCGGTAATGATTAAATCCGAACCCTTGGCAACTACTTGCTGCCCCGATCGCACAGGCGTGTTGACTAACTTTGATTTACTGAATTCATTGTTTTTTACTAGATCATGAACCATGTTTTCGTGTGATCGCTCAATAGCAGACTTGTCTTGAGAAATTGCAGCATTGAATACGGCTACTCCTTGGCACTGGGCTAACGTATCTTGTAGCGGACTGCCTCCTTGTACTGCCACGGGGATCATTCCATGTTCACGGGCGATTTGAAATAAAGCGTGCAGATCGAGTTCTAAATGATTTACAGCAGACAAATCGAATACCACTGGGGTATTATCGAAAAATTTAGGTGCTTTTACTACAAGCTCAGCAAACTGTTGTGCAAAAACGTCTTTATCGGTGTTCAATACAAGCAAAACAGTGAAGGTATAAAGTCTGCCTTTCAATCTAAATGCTTGAGTATTTGTTATATTTTCACTCATAAGTATGATATCCATAAC
>JBIODT010000258.1:0-2330 GCA_044445305.1 Legionellales bacterium
AGGGAGTCTGGTATTTGATTCAGAGTCTTTGCAGTACTGGTTTTCCATGTGCAATCTTCGATTCAAATAGTTCTGCGGGGGATTTCCCCGTTTTTTTAGTAGGAGTTTTCACATGGCATCAGGTACAGTTAAATGGTTCAACGATTCAAAGGGTTTTGGCTTTGTCACTCCCGATGATGGCAGCGAAGATTTGTTCGCGCATTTTTCCGCGATCAATATGAGCGGTTTCAAGTCACTCAAAGAAGGCCAGAAGGTCACCTTTGATGTGGTTCAAGGACCCAAGGGCAAGCAGGCCTCAAATATCCAGGCTCCCTAATCGGTTCTTGATTTGGTAAAAAAGCCCGGCACTTGCGTGCCGGGCTTTTTGTTGCCTGCCATCAAAGAACTTTTGATATAAATAAATTAAAAATGGCACGCCCGCAAAGAAAAAGGCAATAAATTTTCGGTTACATCGGTCTCATTGATGCACAGAAAAATACCTGTTTTGTATTTGACCAAAAAGCAAGGATTAGTAGATGTGGGTGATATGCTCAATGTGTCGTGGTTGACTGATGAAGGGATGCCGTGTACTCAGCGTAGTGCGGGTACCTTGCAAGCTGCACTGAGCCGTAAAGAATCGGATTTGCTGCATTGATCGTTACGGTACTCTATGCAGCACATTGCATACGGTCGTCTATTCCGCAGGCTGTTCATGCCGTACTTTCCGAGTCGTTATGAATGCGGCAGGAATTAAGCCAAACATACTCCCCCCGAATATAGCTACGATTGCACCAACTAGAGCAAGAACATAATAACCAAGTCCGAGTTTCTTTTTGGCGACAATCACTGCTCCGATTGCTAGCACATATGGAATGTTAGCCAACATTCCCCACTTTAAGCCCACTTCAATACTACTTGAACCTGGCGAAGGACCCATAACAATTCCACCAATCGCTCCAGCCAACCCGCCTATTAGCATTCCAATTAAAAGATAGACTATATAAAAGCCCAAGGCTTGGACGGGCGTCCTAACCATTGCAAATGACATTAGACCTTTGAACATAGCAGGTTCTCCCTATTGACACGTGAAAGTTGTTCTTCATGACTACGCTTCATTATTTCGCAACCTGTCCGCCTGACGGCGGCTTTCTTTGTATCTACGAATTGTAATCGAAATCGCTGAGCTTCAATCTCGGAATTGACCTCTGGTCGCAAGCGGTGCATTCTGCGCTTGAGGCAGAACAATAATATTTGGGAAGCAATGCGTAAAATTATTTTGATGTTTCTACTGGCTGGTGTGAGCAGTAGCGCGATGGCATCAGATTGGGTCTCTATAGATAGTCTGGGAGACAAGGAGCAGCATGTTTTTGAATACGCCGATAATGGCAGCATCGTGCCAAGAGCTGACATTCGTCTGCCATTGCTATTTTAGACAAATTTAGATTTATGAAAAAAAGGGCCTGACAAATGCCAGGCCATCCCCATTATTCGCAATTCTGGTAACGCGAAGTGCTACTTATCTATTTACTGGGTTTGCCGGCAAATAAAATCATTAAACTAATGATGATAAATGGCGACATGACAAAGAAAAGCGGTATAAATATCACGATAGCACCTCCAAAATAAATTAAGGGGAGTTGTGACAACACGCTCAAGTTGAAGGTGGCAACGTGTTAGGCTTTCGCCGTAACGCACACTAGGTTAATAAACCATAAATGTCAAATGGTTATTTGGTCGACAAATATAAGCGTTCATCGTATGCCGTTGCATGTTCGTTGTGTGCCGGAAGAGGAGGTTCGCCAATGAAAACTGCTAAAGTTGTTTTAACGCCTTGGTGTTTCCTTGCCTTAGTTACCTTGTTGATCGCGGGTTGCATTTCACCTGAGCAAGGCTTTAAAAACAACTTGGATGCGCATATCAATTGGAACATAGAGCATTACCAAAAGATTTATGGTGTGGATTTAATTCGGAGTGAAGAACGAACAGATGGAAAAGTTGAATATTTCTATCAATACATAACTCAAGGGTTTTCTGATCTTTCAGGAAGCAAGAGCTGCTATGTGATGGTGGTTGATAAAAGCAGCCAAATAATTGTCAGTTGGCATTTTATTGACAGTCCTGATCATTGTCGGATATCAAAATAATAACAATAGGGCATGGGTAAAAATCCTCTCCCAATGGCTGCTTTATGAAATGCTGACTGTCTGATTTGTGTGTGCGCCGTGAAAAGGTGGCGCTGTTCCAGTGGGTGCAAACCCCACCCGGCTAAATCGCTCCGGCCGGAAGTAATCGGAGCAGTCATGGAGGTAACGAAGTGGCTGAAGCCTTCGATGTAGAGGGTCACATATAGG
>JBIODT010000259.1:0-2329 GCA_044445305.1 Legionellales bacterium
TAATTACCTTATAAAACGTACTATCAATCTATACAACATCTTCACATAACCCATTAAATCCGCAGCTAAATAAAGCAATGGAAGAATCTATGGCAACGCAAAAAAATCAAGCAACGCCTGCTCGCATGGAACTTGCGAACAGATTGTTCTTTCGTCTATACCAATGTGCGAATTTACTGCATAAAACAGGAACTCGAGCTGTCGAAGATTTAGGTCTCACCACACAACAGTGGGCAGTACTAGGCGCTCTATCTCGCCCAGAAGTAATCGATGGGATTAGTGTTGGTGATTTAGCTCAATACCTATTGGTTAGCAGACAGAATCTATCAGGCGTCATCAATCGAATGGAGCGCGATGGCCACATCCAGTGCACACCCGACAAACTAGATCGACGCTCTCGGTTAGTCACCATGACAGCATCAGGAATAGAGGTTTGGAATAACCAAGCCTTACCGAGAATCTATAATTACTACGAACAGGCACTGACTGATTTATCCATCAGCGATATGACGCACATGCTGCACTACCTATTAAAATTAGGTGACAACATGAAGCAGTTGGATATAGAACCTAACGATACAATGGAAGAAGAAGCAATCTAGATTAATAGAAGAGATTCAAACAATTTTTATTGATAATTTCACATTAGCCAACATCTATCTCTCAAGATAAAATTATTGTTATCAAGCTCTTTCACCGTACATAAAAGAGCTTGACCTTTTTATGCACGCATTCTTTTCTCACGAACATAATCAATTGCGGATTGTACAGTCACAATACTACTTGTATCATGATCAGGAATAGTGATATGAAAATCGGTTTCAAAAGACAAAACCAACTCCACCAAATCTAATGAATCCGCACCTAAATCCTGCATAAATGACGCTTCGTTATAGATTTGATCAACTCGCATTTCAAGCTGTTCCGACACAATCGTTTTTACACGATGCTCAATATCGGCAATATCACCCATCATCTTCCTCCCTCCTGCCAAACACTTCCCATTTAAGGTATTTTGACGTTCACTTTATCGTCGTTGATTGCTGTAGAAGTAGACTTTTGTATATTCTCTAAAAAGGGGGAGAACACTAAGGTTCTCCCCAACAAAACAAATGTCAGCCTCGAAATATGCTTCAGTACTGAAACACCGACAATCCCTAATACCGCCTTTACAACAAAAAATTTATTAAAGAGGAACAACAATACGGGTATAGAAGAAATTACCACCAACCTGATTGACTGTACGAATACTATGATCCCAAGCCATATCAAGAATCACAGGGCCAAAGTTGTATCCAACGGTTGGCCCTAGACCATAGTTCTGCATACGATGTCCATCCTTAGCAGCCTGAGGACCATTTACCGCTGCGACATCTGAGCCTTTATCATCAGTGAACTGATTCTGAGTAAATGTATTCACCCCAAAAGTCCACTTACCAAACGTTTTAGCGATGGTTCCTTCTGTTCCAATGACATTGCCAGAGGTGTAATCCATATGTTGATCTTTGGTATTTAAGTCAACATACGTTTTAAAACTGAGATTCCAGCCGTCCTTAAGCCAACTGACTGCTACCGAAGGCTCGAACGCAACAAAACCAAATCCAGTCACATTTCCTGCTGGGGTTTTAGTAGGATTTTTCCAAGTTCCATCAGGAATCAAAACGTTTAATTGCGTTGCGACATGATAGTTTTGCGGCAAATTCCAAGACAATACGTAAGGAATCAGAACCGTTGCAAACGGATTTGAACCATTAATATTATTATAGCTGCCACCTTCAGGCTTAAGCGTAATATCATCCAAAGGCTGAGCAATACCAGCAGCATACTGCGCCCCTAAAACTTTAAATGGTGCAGCCCAAAGAAGCGACGGGATCTCCAAGAGAACAGTTGCCTTAATGCCTGTCTGGCTGCCTTTACTATCCATAACAACTAACGGTGCGTACAACGTGGTGTTAATAAAATAGAATCCAGGAGGTGGTAGCGCTCCAGTTGCCAATCCGCCATCACTTCCAACAACATGTGGAACCCATAGCTCTTCTGCTGACGCATGGCCTGCAAATACAGCAGTAATCGCAGCAACACAAAATATCTTCTTCATGACAATTCTTCCCTATTAAGTTACTTGGTTTTCATCAAGACACCATTAAATGTCTTGATTGACTCCATGCCTATTCTGATATTTATTTACATATGCAAATCACAACACCGACAATATATGTAAATGTATTTACATATATTGCTTTTCAGAAGCATGCTGCGTAATGGCATAAGTGCTCAAAAAAGTAATCTATTGACCATTAAATGTGACGTCAAAAGATTACAAAATATA
>JBIODT010000260.1:0-2323 GCA_044445305.1 Legionellales bacterium
AAAATAAAACAAGAGCAGAAGAATTATCTGCCCAACTTTTAAAAATAACTGACGAGCTTTCCACGTCAAAAACACTTCATACCCCTTTAATGGCCGAAAATTTTTCGTTTAAACAAACAGGAGTAATCTATCCTAATGTTACCTGTACCTACCAGATTATGGCTAGTCCAGATGAAGCATCTAATGACTATAATGTCGGTGGCAGGTACGAAAAAATTCCTGCAGAAATTGCTATTAAACATCTGGAGGCAGAACTGCAAGCATTCCAACGCTATTATACTTCAGGGCGCTATGACTTTTCTCCAGTTATGTTTGTTTATCTTGATGCTTGCTATCAGGATGATAAAATCATTTTTGCACCGGAACAAACGGGAGGAAGACCATTCCCGAGTACTACCATACAACAAATAAAAGATGCACTGGAACTCGTGAAGTCAACGGAAAATCATAATGTAAACAATATCGAGAAAGAAACAACCGTTCGATGCAATCCATAGAAAAACCTGCAAGGACGCATTCATTATCTATCCAAATTCCACCAACATGAAAAATAGGTATCTTTCTTTAGAAAAGGCACAGATATTGGCAAATAATTGGATTAAAAATTGGCCTGGTAAACTTACTGAAATGACCCCCACTGTCTAGACCACGATCTTTAAAATATTTAAAAAGTTAGGGAGAAGACAGCAAGCGTGGCTAAATTGTAGAATTTTATAAGAATTGGCCATGAGCTGGGAAGTAATTTAATCAACAGGCCAAGCAGAATTTTAGCAAGCATCAAATCATTCCATTGTGCTCTGATCAGTACACGATGATACTTTGAAAAATTACGTACCGATGCAAGCCCCATCACACGCAGTATACTGCTAATCCGTCTTGGACCACGGCAGAGTATTGCTCCAATCAAAAGAACTTGAATGTTTTTCCAGGTTGGTCGTGAAAATTCAGATGAAAATGCGCTCAAAACGGCTACAATCTCAGGTGTCAACGTTCATACTCCATGCGCTGTTTTTAGTCGAGCTGAGGCATAATGAGTTTATTATCATTGGCAATTCCTTTTTGTTATTTTTTTCAAGCGGTGTAAATTCGCCCAAAATAATTTCGTTTGTACCCTATGAAATTTTTTGCGGCAGAACCGCCGAAACCCCTAATCGCACAAAACACGGGATCGATCCATTATTTTTTTCCTATTGCTCAACCTCCCAAACGTCCTATATGATGTTGTTAATTCGCAAAATTTTCGCACACTCATAAAACTATGAAATGTTTACAGGAGGTAGTATGAGTTTTAAAAAATATTTGATTGCAACAGGATGTGCTTTTTCATTAAATGCAGTGGCTGGGACGATGGGTTCGGCAGTTGATGAACATCGTCCTTGGTCAATCATCGGTAGTCTTGGATATACTTGGTATGACAAGTTTTATAATGGTGGACCTGCAGCAGCTCTTTCTGCCCAATCTGCTATAGGAGATGGTCAAACCGCTATTGGTCGCTTTGCAATCGCTAGAGATTTCGGGACATTTCAAACTGTACGTTTGGGTCTGGAATTAGGTATTCAAAATGGAAATACAGCGCGTCTTGCTATACCTCAATTAACAATAGATGAGTTAGGAGGACTACTTCCGCAAGTCACTGTTAAGCCCATGTTAGATCTTTTAGCCACAGCTTCATGGCAACCTTTAGCAAGCATCCCGGTATTTGGTCTCGTTAAGCCTGGTATCGCTTATCGTCGTTTACAAGTCAATGATCGCGTTACCTTCAATGACCTATCACAAGTAGCTTTTGAGATACAAGCAGGATTAGGTGCACATATCTCTGACCGAGCGACCTTATCAGTGAGTTACCAAGGTATTTTTGACGGCAGTACATCATATACGATTAATACTACCGCTTTTACGGGAAACATCTCAAATATCCCTGCGCAAAATGGGATACTTTTAAGTCTTTCATATGCTGTCTAAGGGAGAAAATACTATGAAAAAAAATCTATTGCCACGTGTAAGTATTGGAGCATTGACTTGTATCATGGGAGTTGCTACGGCGGCCGAGAATCATAATCCCTGTGATTATACGTGCACACAAAAGTTGATTGCTCAAGCAATAGCGAGCCAGAACAGCCAAATTTCAAATCTACAAACTCAAATTCAGAACAACCTCCCCTATTTATCAAGCACTGGGTGGAATAATATTTGTTCCAGTGGTACTCCTGTGCAAGGTTGTTATGGAAATGTTGGCTCAACCGCTTTTCAACAATTTAATCAGATTGCAGGAAGCTGGACCACTTATGCTGGTATCAACGTACCTACAAATGGGGTACTAAAT
>JBIODT010000261.1:0-2315 GCA_044445305.1 Legionellales bacterium
CGTCCCGCGATGGGAACCATATTTGACAGCATGGGAATAAAGCCATAGATTCCTTGAAAATTCTCAATAACGAGTACTGCGGCGGCAGTGCCTTGTACAATAATGCCATACTCGATATGACCTGCAAAGAATAAAGGCACCAGAATGAGGACTGGCAGAAGATTTGGGATTATTTCAATGAAAACATTAGCCGATTTAACTTTTGCATCTAAATAAAGGATCGCTTTGTCCCGTTTAAATAAGGTGGCAATTTGAGTGGTAATCGTATCTAAAGCACGCTTTTCACCCCGATAAAATGCGATACTCTCTGCATTTTCTCGTGTTAGTGACAAGGCACTGCGGAGGTTTGCATTCGCAACAATTTGCAACCAAGTTATTTTAATATAAATAATAGAAAAATAATAGGTCGCAAGGAGTGAAAGTGCGAGGTAAAATAAACTTGCGGTCAGAAAGGTGCTTGAGATCGATAACAATATACCTATTTGCACTGCGACGTTTAGACTCTTACCAAAAATTTGCTCTGGCATCCGCATGATTGAAGAACAAAATTCTGAAACTTGCTCTTGAATCCGCTGATCAGGGTTATCGATATCCGCTGTATGGACAATGTCATAATAAGCGTGATCTTGCATATAATATGCAGTCAGGTAATTGCTAAGCCAAGCGCGCCAAGAAAGTTCAATCCTTGTGGTGATTAATGATGATAGAAGTCCAATCAATTGCCCCATAAACGTGAGGATTGTTAGCCAAATCAGTAAGGCCCAATAGGCATGATCACGGGCAAGTTGCAGATTCGCAAGCTCTCCAGTTTTATAAGACAAGTAGCCATAGAAAGCGGCGCTAGCGCTGATCAGGGCGAACGAAGCAGCCAAAGCCACCCAGAATGGCCAAGCCGCCTTTCTTGCCCAGAACGGGCGCAGCAAATAGTAAATCCGAACGAGAAGGCGCTTGTTTAATTTAAATTTTCGCTCATCCTGAACATCGGGTCGACTCATCACACTGTATTCCTCTTAAAATGCATGCAACATAGGTACTTTAGGTAAAAATTGTCTCGAACCTAGTAAACGATTTAAAATGAAGAAGACCGTAACTTCGCTTGTACAAGCTCTTTACTTCTTTAAGTCTAGTTTTACATAGTGCTCAGCCTCAGGTCTGCGTCTTGCATTGCCATTGACCACCTGCAGCAAGACCATCTGGAAAATTGCTAATGACACGATTCGTTACTGCTGGTACTGAGGTTATATCAATGAATTTACCTACATCGCGCGCGACGGTGTGATCTTAAAAACAGCGAGTTTTTTAAGATCAACAATTGTACTCATGTCATTTCTGTAGTGACATTCACCGATTTTGGAAATGCACTGACTTTCGCAAGATAGGTCTGACTTTGATAAGTTGTTTATTTGAATACTCGCTATATCACTTTTGTGAAATATTCACGGATAAGTGTAGTTTGAGGTATCTGATTCAAATTAACGGCGAACCAGTGAGATCTGAATTGTTAGCATTGATCAGCGCACTGATGTTGGTATTCTTTGTAGTCAGAATCCCATTAAAAGGTGCGGTGATGTAAATAGTCGTCCCTGAACAACCCATAAGCACCTATTTTCTTACATAAAATCAGCATAAATCACATGCAATATCGTCCAGTTATTTATAAAATATCTTCAATTTCTGGACGAAATTGGATTAGCGATGTATCACAAACCCAGTCCACAAGACCTCTATCAATCTGACGATCTCTTTAAAACCAGACTCGATCAGATCATTGATCTGCGCCATCCTCTGGATTTTAGGGAGCAGTCGTTGCTTGGGTAAGCGTTAATGCTGCATGGGTAGTGGCTATATCGGCTTTGGCTTGTGCAATTGCTAATCCTGCTGAGACACGATTTCCGATACAGGTAGGTTCAGTGTGGCTTTAGATTGGATGTCTGTGGGAGTGATTATTGACATTATTAGAATTATTTGTGCCAAAGGCATCATACCAATTATCATGGCCAACGTCGTTAGTAGAGGGGGGGAGGGCTTCAATTGAGTTAAGATGCAAGCATGTGAGTCGCAAATTAGAGGTCTTCCTGATACTTGTTGAGCGTTATCATAATCAACTTAAATGTATGGGATTTATCCTTGAATTTAATTACGGTCATTTACGATATGAAGTTGGTTAGAAAATTATTTTTGTAGGGAGTCTATGTATAACCTGAACAACGTTTAAAGAATTACATTAAGCACTTGAAAAAGCTGGTGATTATCTCAATTTGTTGATTATCCAATCTCAAAGCAAGACAATCACCATGTATGATCATACCGAATTA
>JBIODT010000262.1:0-2299 GCA_044445305.1 Legionellales bacterium
ATATTATTATCAATGAGATGGGATTTACCTACGTCTATCGATTACAGGATGAAACGGGCTCATCTGTTGCTGCAATTGTTAGAGCCTATATGATTACTCGTACGGTTTTGGATTTAGAGTCTATTTGGAAACAAATTGAAGATCTTGGAACTTCTTTGAGTGCAGTCAAGCAAATTGATATGATGATGATTTATGTCCGACTTTCCAGGCGCGTTACACGATGGTTTTTACGCCATCAAAGAAAGGCACTGGACATTACTCAAACTGTAAAGCTCTTTTCTGATGGCTTCGTAGAACTAAAGAAAGCCATGCCGGAAATTTACAGTGAAAATAGCAAAGTTCAATATGACAAACATTACCAAGAGCATATTGATGATGGTGTGCCACCCAATTTAGCACATGAGCTGACAGTTACCCGCGGTTTGTTTTCTGCAACTGACATTATAGAGATAGCACATCAACGAGCGTTGAAAATTTCTAAAGTTGCTGAAACTTATTTTGGTATTGAAGGATTTTTAGACTTAGCCTGGATTAGAACTCAGATTATTATTCATCCAACTGAAAACCATTGGGAGTCGTTATCCAGAGAAGCCTTGCGTGATGATTTAGATTGGCAACAACGACAATTAGCCGCAGGATTTATTGATTTTGATGCTAACAACACAGACATGAGTAATAGGCTTGAAACTTGGGGTGCAACGTACAAAGAGTTAATTATCCGATGGCATTGTATCTTAGATGATCTCAGATCCAGCACGATATTAACTTATATTATGTTTTTTGTTGCTATTAGGGAGCTATTAGATTTAACACAATCTACAGTGCAATCAGATAGCAAGGAAGGATAAGGATGGAAAGAATTACGCCACGTGTAGACATTGCCTTTAAGAAAATTTTTGGTGTTGAAGAAAATAAAGATTTGCTAATGTTGTTAATTAACGCCATTGTTTCTGAAGAAGACCAGGTGGCTGCAATAACCTTGCTGAATCCTTATAATCCAAAGAATTTCAGAAATGACAAACTGTCTATTCTCGATATTAAAGCTGAGGGCCATGATGGCAAGCGCTTTAATATTGAGATCCAAATAAGCGATGAAGCAGATTATAATAAGCGAGCGCTGTATTATTGGGCAAGATTATACACCGAACAATTAAAAACAGCCGAAGATTACTCCAAGTTAACTAAGGCAATAGGCATCCATATTCTTAATTTTACCAGTATTCCGGAGTCTGATAAGTACCATAATGTGTTTCATATTGTTGAAAAAGACAATGGAATAACCTATTTTAAAGATTTAGAATTGCACACCATTGAGCTCAAGAAGTTCGCTAGCAGTGTCAGCAATGATGTAGCAGATGTACTTGCAAAGATGAAAACGTCTCTTGATATCTGGGCCGCCTTTTTAACTAAATACAGCTTACTAGATAAAGACAACCTGCCAGAAAGACTGGGAAGCACTGGACTAAAAAAAGCACTCAATATACTTGAGGTGATGAATTTCACTGATGATGAAAGGCAGGATTATGAAGAACATCTTAAATGGCTGCAAATTCAAACCAACACCATAAAAAACTATGAGCAACAAGGGTGGGCTAAAGGATTGGCTAAAGGATTGGCTGAAGGATTGGCTGAAGGATTGGCTGAAGGTGAGGCTAGGGGCGAGGCCATGGGTGTTGAAAAAATAGCCATTAACATGTTAAAAGACCATGAACCACTAGATAAAGTAAGTAAATTTACCGGGTTGTCTCTTGCGGCTTTGGTTACGCTTCAGGAAAAATATAAATAAGGGCCGTGAGCGAAATAACCTCTTGTTTTAGCACAAAGCTGGGCGTTAGATTGACGTGGTCACAAACCGCCGCACACTCACAACAAAAAATCACAGTGAGTTTAATTGCACCAATAGTGGGGTGGTCTTATTTTGTCCTTCAAGCACTACTAATGGTGCTGTTTCTTTCAGCATGCTAACAGCAATTAAATACCTATTATTATGTAGGTATGAATAGTCGATTAATTCACCAACTTCAGTTTCTTGAGTAAGGCTCAATAATTTCTGACCTGAATATATGGTTTCATTTGTTTGTATTTCAAAAATCTTGAGCTCATGTTTTAAGGTAGCTTTGTAGTGTGTTCTTGCAATAATTTCTTGACCTTTATAGCAACCCTTATTAAAACTTATATAGTTTGTTAGATGTAGGTCCAGCCTATGTGGTAAAAACAATCCTCGTGACTCTGGATAAATATTAATTTGTTTGTGTTTCAGTCTTAAAGTATTCCAGGTTAAAGAACCTAACACTTGATC
>JBIODT010000263.1:0-2237 GCA_044445305.1 Legionellales bacterium
AATTTCAATACAAGCCTCGCCCATCGAACAGGATAATTTGCAATGATATCTTGTATAGATTGCTCACAAGCATAAAATAAATCTAGACAACACCAGTCAACAAGAGGGACATCCGCTTGAGACTCCCCTTCTTGCTTAAATCGTCTCAACACAGCCGATGCAATATATAAATAGCTTAAGATATCCCCCAGCCGTGCTGAAATTTTCTCTCGACGCTTTAGGCTTGCACCCAAAGCCATCATAGAGAAATCAGCCAAAAACGCTAGCTTACTACTATAACAATGAATCAACTGATAATTTCGTCGCATTTGACCTTTAGGCGCTGAAGTCAACCTACCATCTGTAAACGAAAATATCAACGATTGAAGCGCATTTGAAAAAACAAACCCCACATGACCCCAGAATGCGCTATCAAATGCTGAGATATCATTATTGGCTATGCTTTTCATTTCTCGGTACACATAAGGGTGGCACCGAATGGCACCTTGACCAAAAATAATCAGATTACGCGTTAAAATATTAGCCCCTTCAACTGTTATACTAATGGGGCTTGCCTGATAGCTCCGACCAAGATAATTATGAGGACCTAAACAAATCCCCTTACCGCCATGAATATCCATGGCATCCTGACCAACCTGACGGGCACGTTCAGTTGTATGATATTTCAAAATGGCACCCGCTACAGACGGTTTCTCACCCTGATCAATCGCAGCAACCGTCATCATTAACGCCGCATCTGTCATGTAAGCGTTACCCGCAATACGAGCCAAAGGTTCTTCGATACCTTCAAACTTGCCGATTGATGTATTGAATTGTTTGCGCACGCGCGCATATGCACCACTCGCTAATGCAGCACTTTGAATTGCGCCTACCGCGCTCGATGGCAAGGAAATAGCACGGCCCACACTTAAGCACTCCATCAGCATACGCCAGCCATGGCCAGCCATATCTGCTCCACCAATCAAACAGTCTATTGAGATAAAGACATCTTGTCCCTGCGTTGGACCATTTAAAAAACCCGTATTCAACGGAAAGTGGCGACGCCCTTTTTTCACACCAGGTGTTTGTGCAGGAATTAAAGCACAGGTAATACCTATGTCTTCACCCTTCCCCAATAAATTCTCTGGATCAAATAAACGAAAAGCAAGCCCTATCACGGTCGCCACGGGACATAGGGTAATATAGCGCTTGTCCCAACTCAGCCGAATACCCAATACATTCTCGCCATGTTGCTTCTCATAACACACAATGCCCGTATCAGGAATGGAAGCCGCATCCGATCCGGCATTTGGTCCAGTGAGTGCAAAGCAAGGGATATCAAGACCACAAGCCAACCGCGGAAGATAATAATTTTTTTGCGCGTCGGTACCGTATTTCAAGAGCAATTCAGCAGGGCCGAGTGAGTTAGGGACAGCAACGGTCGTTGCTGCGGTGACGGAACGACCATATAATTTTACCAGTGCCATGGTTTGTGCCGTCGCAGATAATTCAAGCCCGCCATATTCTTTTGGGATAATCATGCCGAGAAAGCCGTTTTCTTTTATATATTTCCACACGGTCTCAGGCAAATCTGTATGATGATGTGTGATATCCCAATCATCCAGCATACGACAAAGTTCATTCACTGGGCCATTTAAGAAAACTTGCTCATCATCCGTTAATTCCACGCCTTGATTAGAATGTAGCGTCTCAAAATCAGGGGAGCCACTGAATAATTCGGCATCCCAACCTACTGTTCCCGCCTCCAACGCGACACGTTCTGTATCTGACATAGAAGGCATTAGACGACGTACACTTCTCAAAATAGCCTTGGACAATAGTCTGGTCCGTATTGATTTAATAGAAGCCAATAGAAATATTGTGAATACACTCCACATTAAAATTTTTAATAACATACCATGAAGGCCAACAAACGTTATGAATAAGCACATAACCCCAAAAGCAATTGTCCAGACTTGAATAGCCACTTGCTTGACTATCAAATAAGAGAGAATGCCTAATCCAATTAACCAAACCATATTATTGTTCTCCTTACGTATCGACAGACCCGAGTAGACTATCAATCACACTGATTACCATCGTCGCACAAACTGCAGGATGCTCCATTGGAAACATATGACTACCGTGTGTTTCAAAAGTCTGAATACCGTATTTTTTTTTCATATAACGTAGTTCGACTTGATGAATTAAGTGACTTTTATCTCCATAAATTAAAGCCGCAGGCATTTTAAGCGGAC
>JBIODT010000264.1:0-2236 GCA_044445305.1 Legionellales bacterium
AAGGTATCCAACGGCGTATACATGAGCGAACTGCACAAATGACCGAATTTTTGCTCTCTTGTTAACAATCAATATTATTGGGAAAAACATATTAGATACAACTAAAACAAAAGCAATCAAATTAAACGCCATAAGCTCATAGACAATCCCAACAAGGCTGATGAAATTTAGGAGGTAGAAAATATTTTGTTTCCAGTCTGTAATCAGGGACCCAGCTGCCAGTGCTTCGCGGACGCTATATTTACCGCGCCAAAACTCTCTTCTGATTAGTTGATAAATAGTTTTAGACTCCCGAAGGTGAATGGTATCTATACGTTTTTCTAATTTTATACTAGAATTACGAAGAACTTTTCTACACAGATTCACGTCTTCTGCGGTCACCAGATTTTCATCGAATCCTCCTACGTCAAGGAAAACCGATCTGAGCATAAGCATGTTCGAAGTTCCTATCCAAAAAGGATAGTCCGGCCTCTCTACCCCAGATATTAATCTGAACCATCCATTTTCGACCCATGTTGCATTACCCAGATCAGGAATTGCTCTAGTCCCAACTATACCGACAGTACCAGATCTCAAACTCTCCACACAAATAGTCAACCAAAATTCAGCTACAACACAGTCAGCATCAATAAAACCCAAGTATTTACCTAATGCAGCGTGCGCGCCAATATTTCTCAATCTAGAAATGTTCCCATCATTGTTTTCTAATACGATACACCCAAAAGAACTCGCAATCTCAACCGTACTGTCAGTTGACCCGTTGTCAACAATAATAATTTCTGCAGGGTCACCATAATACGTAATTGCCTTTAAGAGTGCACTAATAGAATGCGGGAGAAATTCCGCTTCGTTCTTAACTGGGATAACTATAGATACAGTCGGTATCATTATTGTATTTCGCTACGTATATTGGAAATAAAATCCTTTTTTTTACTGCTATAATCTCTTCTTTCAACATTATATTGGACATTTATTTCAACATCATTTTTAAAATACTTATTGAATTCCTTCAACATTAAGCCATGATGCTTAGTATTAAACCCATTTTCAATATATACATCAATAGTGCCTTTTTCATTCTGTACAACTTGGTAATTTATAACAACATTACTGGCAATAGCCATATTCTTAAATACATAATATAAAGTTAGACTTGGATATTGAGATTCTTTTCCGTATATTACTGATCCAATCCTACCGGTTACCTCTTTAATAATTTTATGTGACATACCACAAGCGCATTTAATAGAGATATCTATTTTGACATAATCACCCAATTTATATCGTATTATAGGAAATGATTTTGAAACTAGGTTTGTGACAATAATTTCGTTATTAATTTCTTCTACAATTACAGTCTCCATGTTAATGTGCATATTCCCATATGCACATTCGAAAGCTATAATCCCACTTTCTGCAGATCCATATTCACTAATTATCTTTCTTCCAAAGGCTTTTTTCACTTCATCTTGATAGACATCATAAATTTTCTCTGACGTTCCTTTTATCATTTTTAAATTAAATGTAGGCTTGGAGTGGTTCGCATTTACTCTTTTTGCTACCTCGTAAAGCATTGACGAGTAACCACCTAAATAATCAGCCTTTTCAAGTTTACTGACGAATTTTTCAATATCTTCGCTCTTATATGAAAACAATCTGAATCTGTTTTGCAAATAATCTAATATTCTGATTTTTAATTGTTTATCAGGAGCAATATTATACCCCCATAAATAACCATTTTTTTCCCATGGATCAACTTTGTGCCAAGAGTATCCCCTCATTACAGCAGCATTTACCCAAGCGTCCCATTCCATATTTCTGTAAAAAACTAAGGGTCTACCTGTGCTCCCGGAAGTTTCAGAAAAAAACAATTTCTCCCCGCAATCATTGACCTGTATTAATTCACTGTTGCTTAATACTTCTTCTTTGCTTGTTATAGGCACATCTTTCAAATCTTCTAAAGATTGCAGTTCGTTGGGGTTATATCCACAGCTTTCAAATTTATTCTTATAATAAACACTATTCGTATATGCATTTTTCAATAGCCCTTGCAATCTGGTAAATTGGATATTATGCAACTGATCAATGTCGTATGATTCACTTTGCTTTAGATAATTGTAACAGTCAAATATTTTCTTATTTCTAAACCATATTCCAGTTAGAAATACGTATTTATGTGGATTCATAATTTACCCACCTTCGCTTATTAAATAATTGTATTTCGTAATGTCAATGT
>JBIODT010000265.1:0-2197 GCA_044445305.1 Legionellales bacterium
GTGGCAAACAGCTGTGGACAGCAGATCATGGCTCACCCAACTTGATTTTAAGGGCCAGCTCCGCTCCGATCGTGTTAGGCAAGTTGGTGCTTATTGGGTTTTCAGACGGCAAGCTGGATGCTATGGAAATAGATACTGGTCGTGTTGTTTGGCAAAGAAGTATTGCTTATGCTTCAGGTTCAAGTGATGTGGAGCGTTTGGTTGATATTGACTCAGATCCTATTGTAAAAGATAATATTGCTTATTTAGCAAGTTATCAGGGTTATATTGGTGCTTTATCACTGGCAGATGGTCAGTTCCTGTGGACGAAGCCTGGCTCTGTATATAAAAATATGGTGTTAAGTGCTAATACACTGTATATCACAGACAGCAATGATGTTTTGTGGTCCTTAAATGGGCGCAATGGGCAGGTTAACTGGAAACAAACAGCATTAAAAGCCAGAGGATTAACAGAACCTGTGCTTGTTGGCAGTACGCTTGTTGTTGGAGACAAAACAGGCTATTTGCATGTTATGGACATTCAAACTGGTGAATTAATAGCACGCTCACGGTTATCAGGTGGCGTAACATTATCTCCAAGCGTAGCGGGAAGGAATCTTTACGTACTAACTGACAATGGAATGCTTAATCAATTATATTTTGCGCGGTCATAAAATGAGTTTTTTGTACGCACGAAGTATCTTCTGTGAGTTATTATAATGATACCTGTGATTGCCTTGGTTGGGCGCCCAAATGTAGGCAAGTCCACTTTATTTAACCGATTGACTAAAACACAGGATGCCTTGGTTGCTGATTTCCCTGGTTTAACCCGTGACAGGCAATACGGTCAAGCTCAATATGAAGACAAGTCTTTTATTGTTGTTGATACTGGCGGCATAGGTGTTGATGACATTGCTGTAGACAATTTGATGTCCAAGCAGTCGGCGGTTGCGTTGAATGAAGCGGACACAGTACTTTTTTTGGTTGATGGGCGCTCGGGATTGACTGGTGTTGATGAAAACATTGCCAATAATTTGCGCAAGCTTAGCAAAAAAGTATATCTTGTCGTCAATAAAACCGAAGGCTTAGATGACGACATCGCCTGCTCTGATTTTCAATCTTTAGGCATTCCAGACGTTTGCTCTATTTCAGCGTCTCATGGACAGGGCATTAGTACATTACTGGAGACGATTTTACTGCCATTTAAACAAGATGAGGTGGAGTCCTCTGACAGTAATGCGGTTAAAATAGCTTTTGCTGGTCGTCCAAATGTTGGTAAATCAACCTTAATTAATAGAATTTTGGGTGAGGAAAGGGTGGTCGTATACGACATGCCAGGAACAACACGAGACAGTATTTCTATTCCGTTTGAGCGCGATGGGAAGCAGTACATTCTGATTGATACCGCCGGAATACGCAGAAAGTCGCGCGTAGATGAAAAAATCGAGAAATTTTCGGTAATCAAAACATTACAAGCAATAAAAGAATCCAATGTCTGTTTGCAACTTTTGGATGCCAATGAAGGCATAACCGATCAAGACATGAATTTGCTTGGGTTTATTATTGAATCTGGCAAGGCATTGGTTATTGCGATTAATAAATGGGATGGTTTGGATGAAGAACATAAAGAGCGAGTGAAAGACGAGTTATCCAGACGGCTGCACTTTGCTAATTTCGCAAAAATCAGGTACATATCAGCACTGCATGGAAGTGGCGTGGGTGTTTTATTTAAAGACATTGATGAAGCCTATGCATCCGCTACCCAGTCTTTTTCAACCCCCAGATTGACACGTTTATTACAAGACATCAGCACGACTCATACGCCACCTTGTGTTAATGGTCGCCGTATAAAATTACGTTACGCACACATAGGTGGACATAACCCACCTAGAATTGTTATCCATGGAAATCAATTAAATTCACTGCCTGACAGTTATAAACGTTATCTCAATAATGAATTTATTAAACATTTAGGTTTGGTAGGCACCCCTTTGAAAATTGAGTTTAAAGGTGGAACCAATCCTTTTGCAGAGAAAAAAAATAAATTGTCACAACGACAAGTCAATAAAAAGAAAAGATTGCTGAGTCGTGTTAAGAAGCGTTGATGAATTAGACTGCGGCGGTTACAAATTGCAGTTTGTGACCGCCGCAGTATGGTCTTAATTGTTAATTGTTAATTGTTAATTGTTAATTGTTAATTGTTAATTGTTAATTGTTA
>JBIODT010000266.1:0-2186 GCA_044445305.1 Legionellales bacterium
ATATGAGGCTATAGTTAAGGTAAGCAACAGTATAATCGAGATTGAAGCGAATATCATTGCTTCTCTGGCGCGGCTTTTAGATAAGCCGATTGGTGGAATAAACTTTATTTGTTCTCTTCTTTGCTGGTATTTTATTACAAAATAAACCATTGCAACCATGACAATTGCTACCGCTATTACTGCTATATAGGCTGCCAAATTGAAGAAATTATTCCAATCTAGCGCTGAAGGGGGCATTGGTTGTGACAAACCATTCAACCTTTTGTTTAAATTAGAATTACGAAGCGAAATAGCGATTTTTTGCTCGCTATTGTTGTTTCGACCTGAATTAATTTGAAAGTCATGAGTACTATTCAGAAAGTTCGGGTTTTAAAGTTGTGTGGGTTGCATAGTGTAGTCACAAGTTAGCGGTTGGCGAATAGGCATGGAATTGTTTTTTTCTAATTAACGAATATTGGCGTTTCAGGTTCAGAGAAAAAAATAGGTTCCCCATAACTTCGAAACGAAAATTACTGAATTCTGATGACATTGAAATTGTGGTTTATTTGGTTTCTTGATTTTGTGAAGTAGCCTCAGAAGCTGTCTCTTTCTTTCTTTTTGGGATTAAAGCAATTATTACTAACAGCATTATGAACAGTATCGTGAAAGGTAAAAAGTCTGGGTGTACTGCGATCTCAACTCCCAGAATCAAAGTTTGGATAATTGAGTTATTTTGAAGAGTTTGTGGACGAGCATCTTGGCTTGATACTGTCAACGCTTGATACTGGCTTGCAGGCAAATACACAGGAGTGCTTGTTAGCCAGTCGCTAACAGGGTAAAAATTAAATGAATACGCCAGCCAAGCGAAGGTTCTGGAAATTCCGTAAAGGTCAAGATTAGACAATAATTTAGCTGGACCAAGCAAAGAAAGGTCTGGAATCATAACATCGTGTGTCTCATTGGTATGCCCCAAACCCAGAGAATGGCCTAATTCGTGGAGAGCGACATTTTGTTCGTCTCCATCAGCTAATGCATCTCCATGAGGTGAATGCGTGGCAAGGTTGATGCTGCAGTTAGTTATTAAATTCGCATCGCTGCTCAATGTTGTTAACCCGATGGCATCTCCAGAATTTAATGTCGATTGAGTCCAGTTAAGGTAGATGTTAAAACCAGCTTCTGACTCATTCGAAACAGTGGGCTCAAGCTTTAGTGAAGCCAAGTATGAATATTGAGAGTTGTTAGATACGAATTCTTGTATTGCTTCGTTCCATTGACCGATAGCTCGAAGCGTTGAATTAATGTACATAGGGTTCCACCAAGATACATTATTTGGGGTAACCAGAAGGATGTTTATTGTTGATAATGCCAAGCAAGACCTTCAATTTCCAACTCGTCAGTGTTTTGGTTTTGCCCGTGAACTTGGCTTATAGCAAAGCTACCTGATGACAAAAACAAAGTTGATAATAATAGTAATAATAGGAGGAATTTTCGCATATTTTTCTTACTCAGTAAATATACGTTTGTAGGTTTTAAGCTTCGTGACTACATCTATGCAGTCACAAAAAAGTAAATAACAAGGGCTCTCCTGTTTTCTTGAGGCAAAACAAATAATGAGCATGAGTATGGGCGGTAGCACCCCTTACTGGGTTTCTTATGGTTGTTCCATTGCTTCTTTAGCAAGAATCTTTAATGCTGGTTTTTGTTGCTCTTGGCTTGGGAATCATTGGATTTGCTATCGAAAGAATAAAGAACCAAGATTCTTTTCAACTCCACCGTTAGATTATGATGGTGAGTTGGATTAACCCTGATTGTTGCACTGGTTGTGATGCTGCTTCACTTTTTTCTACCACATCAACCTAAACATGTACGTAACCTCAGCTTTTTCAATTACGTAAATTGTTAATGCCTAATCGGGTCACCTGCGGTGGTACTGACGCCGATGTTTACATTCTCTGATTTACCGAAAAACTCAAAGAAATAGATAGTTATTTAAAATTTAATCTTTCTTCTTGCCAATTATTTTGAGAAGTGTTGTTTGATCATTTTGTAACCACATTTACATAAATAGCTAAAATTTTATTTTTGTTTAGAGGCATTTTGTTGAAAACCAACGTATCAGTCGCATTAATCTTGATAATAATCGGAGTAGTGTTTTTGACTGGAGGCGCAGTCGCTTCCGTCAATACAGTTTCAACTATGGTTAGGTG
>JBIODT010000267.1:0-2174 GCA_044445305.1 Legionellales bacterium
CCCAAAATAGGTTAAGACTCCGTTGATTTAGTACGTCGTGAATGGTTCGAGACAGCGCAGCGAAGTTCATTGTTATTTGCTGGATCCGCGAGTGCGCCTCCTCACCACGAACGGGTTCAAACTGTGTACAAAGTCAACGTCAACTAAAAACCGCGGATTGTGACCGCGCGCAGTATAACAGAATTGCACCCAAATTATTTTTTGTCCCGTACGAAGACAAAAAATGATGAGGCTATTTTTCGTTGTTATAAAAGCAAGCATTCGGCAGTTAAACCGCCTAAGCTATACTCATCATCTGAGTCTGATTCATCAGACTCAGATGATGAGTGACATGAGTGGCTAAAAAAAAGACTCGATTCTACCGCTTTAAGCGCTTTATTTTTTAATACAGCCAGACTTTTCTCACTATCATAAATGGTTTTCATTTGTTTTGCGTACAAATCAAGCTTGTCTCCAATATTATCTGGTGTCAATGAATGTATGATGTCACTACAAACCGCGACCCCTTTTAATCCCTTATTAAATCCTCTTTCCAAAACCAGGCCTGATTCAGCATCGCCTACTAAAAAAACATACCGGCCAGATGAATGAAGATGCACACATCGATTACTACGATAAACCCGCATTTGCAAGGTGGAAATTTCTTCATTAACACAGGATCCACCTCTGCTATCGAGATCTTGCAAATATCGATTAAATTGATTGTAAATGGCTCTAACTTCTGGCTGTTGTATGTTCTGCAACTCTTTCAGCGTCCAGGAATTACCATAAGTACCCTTGATATTTCCTGCCGCATCCTCAATCCTAAAATGATCATACGTTGTCTTATCCACAAAGATATGAACGGTCACCGGTTTATGGGGGACTGTCCCTCCATGCCCCATCGTTTCAAAATTTAAATTCCCCTCCTTTATTGAAGTCGCTGATGCCATTATATAACTTCTAGGTTTTGTCGACGAATTGGATTGAAATTTAAGCTCAATAAGATGACGCAGGACCTCTTCCTCAGCATATTCCTCTTCACCGTTCATAATGGCACGTCGAACCATACTGTGAGCGCCATCGGCACCTATGATTAATGTTGCCTCACTAAATATTTTTTGCAGCTCTAATGGACTGCTCTCCGTAGATACGGCCGCCGCAGCCATTGCCCCACCGCTGTTCAATAAAAGATTCAATTTTTCTGTTGTTACTTCATATTGCGGTCCCGCTAGCACTGTAATACCCATGCTCATAGCCATTTGTGTCAGCCGACTCTGTATCTCTCTTGTACGTATAAAACTGTCTTTCCATTGAGAAAAAATTGCTATTAATTCTTGTATGTGTTCAATTTTCCCCGTGGGCCCTAGTTTTTCTAAAGCTTGATTAAGGATTTTTAATAATGGTTCAATAGAGTCTGCATTAATTTTTAAACCATTATTACGAGTCGGTGCAACTCGTTTTTCAAGCACCTGAATCCCTGACGCTGCGTTCATTGCTTTAATCATGCACGCTAAAGCAAGCCCAATCGGCCCTGCTCCCACAATAACAATATGGCTGTGTAATGGCATTATTGATACCCCTTAATCATGAATCAAAAAATAGACCATAGTGTACCACTTTTTAATTATTTTCAACTCTAGAATAGGGCAAAAAACCAGGGCTGCCCCATTGAATTGAGGTTAATCAGGAAGCCCAGAACAAAGGAGGTGAACTCACCTATTAAAAGCAATATGCAAGACGCAAAGAAAGGGAATAAAGGAAGGGGAAATAGGCATCTGTTGGTTTTAATTGTGACTCACCATACCCCGCTGTATAATTTCCTCCCAACTCCGCGGTGACACGCTCTGTCAAATGATAGTTTACTCCCAAACCAAACGTTGGGCGTGCGCGCCAACTATTGAGAATAATGTCTTTACGATGTAATTCAGCGACTCCTGCACTGGAATACACTCTCATTTTTGTATTGGGAATAACGAGCATCACTTTTCCCATCAAGCTGAGCGTTTCGGTTCCACTAGTAAAAGAAAGCAATCCATTATTAGTGTAACTGAACAAACTCATCTCATCAAAAGAAACAGCGGCCTTAGGATAATGCATGTAATTGGCTTCAAGGGCAAAATAGGGCATGAATTCATAACCTAGCAATAAGCCCCAGATAGAACCACCTTCACGCACCTCTATGGGTGTGGAGA
>JBIODT010000268.1:0-2164 GCA_044445305.1 Legionellales bacterium
GGCAAACAGCACCTAATCCACTTAAGCCAAGCACTGAAAATATAAAAGTTCTAAATGTTTTTGTAAGTGGACGGGCGTTATTAGTGGCATAAAATAAAATAAACCCATAAAAAGCCGTGGCAATTTCAAGGTTTATGTCGAGAAAAGACGAACCAGACGTGGTCAAAAACAGTCCGCCAGGTCTCGGGCTGCTAATGAAAAAGTTTAGCGTATAACCAATAATAGCACTAAGCACAATAGTACTTAATATATAAACAACAGTTCGATACCTATGGTTTAAATAAAACCAAAAAATACCAACTAGCAGAAGGCAACTTATTGTTATTGTGCTTGTTAGTTGTGTGCATACAATAAAAAATACGTCTAACGAAGAAGAGCGAAAGCTTTGCGTTAATAAGTGTATAGGGAGGTTTAATTTATAGATCCACTGGGCTTGAATGTTGAAAACCAACAGGATAATAAAACAAAATAAGGTGGCTAGAGTTACGAACACCAGCGCGGCTGTTGCGTAATGTTGCTTTTCGTCAATAGGCGTAATGAACTGAACCAGTTTCAATAAATGGGGGGTGTTTTTTAAACGAATCCATAGATCCTGTGCGGTTTTTTGTAAATAAACATGTAGTTTAGTGATTAGCCATTTAAAAATTGAACTGATCAGCCAAATTCCCACAAGTGCAACAAGCAGCAACACCAACAAACGAGTGGCATCTTCTGTAGACAGCTCGTGACTTGCTGCACCAATTAGTACTCCAGGCATGATGTACAGTATCGACCAACCTATTGCAGACAACACATTAGCTATAAAAAAACGCCAATGTTTCATGTGCATTATTCCTGCGATAACGGGGATTATTGAGCGAAGCGGCCCAGCAAAGCGGCCTAATAGCACACTCTTACCTCCGTGCCTCGAAAAAAAGTCCTTGCCGTAAATGATCCATTTGGGGAATTTACTAAATGGCCAAATATCAATTAATCGGTCGCTGTAAAAATAGCCAAGAAGATAACTCAGACTGTCACCAGACACAGCGCCTAGAATGGCTGCCAATAAAGTGAGATCTATCCGCATAATACCGGAGCCAGCCAATATACCTATAGCTGTCATGGTTACTGATCCTGGAATAAGACTGCCAATAACAGCCAGGGATTCAGTTAATGAGATCATGAATGTGATAAATAACGACCAGTGTGGATTTGTTTGAAGCCAGTCAGTAAGCGGTTGAATGTAGTCTGTAAACAGATTCATAGCATCTCATTAAGGAGCGTGTCCTAGCTAAATTGGTTTAAAAAATCACGCACAAAATGCTGACTTACTTCTTCAAGTTCAATATTTGGATGAAAATGGCTGATTTGAGTCATTTCCATTTTAGAAAAACCACAAGGATTAATTCCTAAAAATGGATTTAAGTCCATGTTAACATTTAAGGCTATTCCGTGGTAGGTACAGCCATTTTTCACCCTAAGCCCAATGGATGCAATTTTTTTTTCTGCAACATACACCCCTGGTGCACCACAATGAATCTGTGCTTCTATTTGATATTGTGCGAGAACTTGTATTAAAATGCGCTCCAATTGAGTAACCAATACTCTTACGCCAAGGTTTTTTCTATTGATGTCCATTAAAACATAAGCAATTAACTGGCCAGGACCATGATAGGTTACTTGACCACCGCGATCTGATTGGATAATAGGAATGGAGTTGCAGTTTAAAACGTGTTCCGGTTTGCCTGCCTGGCCTTGAGTGTATACGGATAAGTGCTCTAACAACCACAGCTCGTCAGGGGTGTGCTCGTTTCTATTTGCCGTAAATTCTTTCATTTGCTGCCATACTTCATCGTAAGGCTGAAGACCCAGTTTTCGAATAATCATTATAAGACCATTTTTATTGCTGGGTGTTTTGTGATTTCTTTATAAAAGTCATCGAGCCTATCCTGGTTTTCGGCAAAGACAGTCACAGTAATTGCTAAATAATTACTCTGTTTACTTGCTTTGTGCGTGAGGGCTTCGTTAGAGAAACCAGGAAAGTGCTTCTTTGTTATTTGTTCAATATCCTTAATAAAGTCTTCTACAAGGAAATCAAGAGACAGCGATCCAATAATTTTAATTGGAAAATTGCATGGAAACTCAATAAGGGTATTTTTAGTCATTACTGTTTAAGATCCATACC
>JBIODT010000269.1:0-2144 GCA_044445305.1 Legionellales bacterium
TGACAATACAGTTTCTCTCCCAGCTGCAGCAGAAACAGCTTCACCAACCGACTGCATGAACAATGCATCATCGGGTTTTGCCAATTTAACCACTTCTTCCGAAACCGCAGCGGAATCATATGGTTTAGTCATTGAACTATCAGATTTAACTTTCATTATAATACCTCAGTTAACTTAATGGGTTTCTTGGGAATATAAAAAACCAACCGAACAATAAATTAATTTTTTAACCGTTTTAGAGACAATCACCCCAATTATTACACGGTCACACCCCAGGTGTGGTCGTATTACACGAACAACTCAATTTATGAACTACCTTACCCGGTTAGGTGATAAGTAAAAATTTATTCAGCAGCGCAACAAATCCAGTAATGGCGCAACCTACAGGCACCTGTCTGGATATGCTTCGTTTGAGTCAAAGTTTAATTTTAAAATCACATTCTATCTGAAGAGCATGCTGCTGAAGAGGACATACCATCCTGCGTGGATGGTACATTGTCATTGATCATAAGTTGTCGAACACTAGTCCAACTTTGAATGATAGTCCTATATTGACTCAATATCTCTATTTTCAACAGCAGCAAAAAAAGCATTAATCTCTTTTTTACTTATCATATTAAGGTCTGGCTGCTGGAGATGTGTCATCTCCTAATAATTCTACGCCGGGTTTACAAGGAAGATCAGATAGTTTATTGCCTTTAGCATCACAAAGATAACCTTCGAAGTGCGTTTTGAAGTTAGATGACCAAACGTCTGGATCTTTAGATTTACCGCGATAAATTAAAAAATCACCTGCTAATACAGGGTACAAAATTCCATCACTACCAAGAGTTCCTCCTTGAGTGGCTAAAACGACTCGCACAACCCCTGTTGTATATTGATACAAATTTTCTCCAAGAGGTTGTGACTCTACCTCACCGAATCCACCATAAGAATTACCACCTGTTGGTTTTGTTTCCCACAAACCAATGTACGCTCCTGGTTTGAAGTTTTGTCTAATTTTTTTAGAATCATGCAAAATATTACGTAATGCTTCATTGCTCATTGAGAGCAATTCAGTTTCTGCTCCCTTATAGTCAGTGAAATAAATCTTCATGTATTTGGTATTAAGGCCAGAAGGATCTTTTTGTACGACCTCCTTGGATAGCCCTCCGTATCGACCGTCTTCAACGAAACCAGAGTAGATCTTTTCTCCTGGAACACAAGGCAGTTCAAATATCTTAAATTTGGGACCCACAATAACCATTTGTTGTGATGATTTAAACAAGAAATCACTGTCATAATGTACTTGGTTTTTATTTGCACAAATAATTTTGCCGTTAAAGTAAATGGTTCCAGTGTTATAGATGCGCATCACTGATTTGAATGGAAACAAATCCAATGAACTGCTATTAATGCCGGCATGCTTTAATGCCTGATTAATCAATCGTGGTGGATTGTAAGAAAAAGTATTACCAAGCTGAATATAGTCTAGGCCGTAATTACCACGTTGTTTAGGTAAAGAAGGTATTTTCTGACATAAAAAATCAATGAATAGAGCGACTTGCTGCTCAGAAATTTCCATATCCTTTCTCATCATATCGCACATAACGCGTACGCTATCATCAGGCACGTTGGCTTGGCTGTTGATTTGTGAAAAAGATACATTTTTATACAAATATTGTGCCCACAACCGTGCTGCTTCTTCTATCTGCTGAGTTTCGGTGAATGGCACTGGGGGTGAATCTGGTGCTTCCGTTGGATCTTCAGAATGCGCTTCTCTTGTTGCTAAATAAACAGCTGCTCCAAAAAGACCAAGAAGCCCTAGTCCCAAAGCCTTATTTATAGGCTTTGGGACTGTCTTTTGAGGTGTTGAGGCGTTTGAAGCATATGTTTTTGACAAGTGTAGTGATTGAAATGTACCTTTTCTGTTAGCTTGAGGCGCTTTAGAAAAACCGAATCTTACGAGTGATCTCATCATTATTATAACCTTGAAAAATAATTTATTGACCACATTGTATCATATAAGGGCTCGAGCATCAATTTTTTACTAGAGGTCTGTGGCGGACTAAAGATAACTATAGCTTGATGCATTAGCATTAATCAGCAGCGACCCGGCTTCGCCATACAAATATCCATAATTTTTTATTTATTTAAACAAAAAA
>JBIODT010000270.1:0-2142 GCA_044445305.1 Legionellales bacterium
AAATTAACACCATATCATTATTATTTATTCTTAATATTTTATAATTGATTCTCAATGATGCATAGTGAATTTTAAGAGCTAGAATTCCTGTTGCTGGCAGATCGGTGTTTTTTTTAATGAGCACACCCGAGGCAGATATATTGATAACCTCTATAGGTAACCCGTCACAATAGGCATCTATTTCACCGTTGTTATTCATTCTAAAAAATTGTCTTTTATCATCCATAGCATGACCAAAAGCAGTGTTTCATTTGTTAGTTTAGTTTTATTAAGTTCTGTTCGTCAAGAGGGATTCTAATGAGCCTGAAGAATACGTTCTAATTCGCCATTTGCTTGACGAGAAAAATTAATCAGATCATGTTCCTCATCAAAAAACTCAAAAGATTTCAATAAAGTTGCGTCATCGTGCTCTTGGAATGCTTGGGATTTTCGGTCTACGTCTTCTTGTGTATAGTCTAAAAATTTCAAAATTTCTTTGGTCATGGCCAATGATGACTCAAACAACTCTCTTTTAAAATAATGTACGCCCGCTTTATGCAGCTCATATGCATGGCGGCGATTTCTGGCGCGTGCAAAAATGGTGAGATGGGGGAAGTGCTGTTTTGCCAATTGTACTATTTCTAAATTAGAGTCGGCGTTGCCCACTGAAACAATTAATAATTTTGCGTGTTCTATGCCGGCATTTTTTAATAAATCCAATCGGGATGCGTCGCCAAAGTAACCCCTATATCCAAATTTACGTAATAATTCTATTTGTTCAGGATTTTTTTCCAAGACGGTTACTTTAATATTTTGAGCGTTAAGAAATCGACCAATGATTTGTCCAAAACGACCATAACCAGCAAGAATAATTCCATGTTGGGTGTTGATGGTATCGTATTTGGGAGTAGGTAACATGCACAAAAAACCAGGTACTACGTACCGGTGATACAGCAGCATTAAGAAGGGGGTGGCGAGCATGGACAATGCCACTGCAAGGGTAAAAAACTCGGTCATGTCATGATTGATTACTTTTGATGCATCCGCATATTGAAACAGCACAAATGCAAATTCACCACCTTGAGACAAAGCAACAGCAAGCCCTATCGTTTGCAGGTTGGTCAAATTAAAAAAACGACCCAGTAGGAATAAAATAAACCCCTTAATACTCATTAAGGAAAGGACGGCAATGAAAATGAGTAAGGGTTGTTGACCTAAAAGAGCGAAGTTCATCCCCATGCCTACAGAGATAAAAAACAGTCCGAGCAAAAGACCTTTAAAAGGCTGAATGTCGGCTTCCACTGTGTGCTTGTACTCAGAGCTTGCCAAAACCACACCAGCAATAAAAGCACCCAAGGCAGGGGATACCCCAATGCTTTCCATTAATAAAGTAATTCCAACAACCAAGGCAAGAGAAAAGGCGGTAAAAACCTCACGTAAATTGGTTTTGGCTATGATTAAAAACAGGTGCCGGGATAAATAATGACCTGTTAAAATAACCACACCAATAATCCCTGTTACTAACAGAGCATGCAGCCATTTAGGAAGTTGGGCTACAAAGCCAGCTTCATTTATGTTGAGATTAATGCCATGCCCATGCAGTGCTAATAAGGGCATTATGATGAGTATGGGTATTACTGCTATATCTTGAAACAACAGGACGGCGAAAGAGGCTTCACCTTCAGTGGTTTTCAGAAGGTTTTTTTCTTGTAGCATTTGTAAAACCAAGGCAGTTGAAGAGAGGGTTAAAGCCATACCTACAGCCAAGCTTGTTCGCCAGTCATAACCGAGCATGATGCCAATACCTGTTAGAGCACTGGCTGTGAGAAGTACTTGCAAACCACCTAGACCGATGATTAATTTTTTGAGTTTCCATAACATTTCAGGCTTTAATTCAAGACCTATTAAAAACAACATCATGACCACGCCAAATTCTGCGAACTGCATTATTTGTTCAGAATTTCCTATTAACTTAAATCCGAAGGGTCCAATGAGCATTCCAACAATGAGATAGCCAAGTACCGAGCCGAGTTTAAAGCGGCTTGCCAGCGGAACCATAATGCTCGCGGACGCAAGAAAGACAAAAACGTTAAAAAGGACGTAATGATTCATAATTATTACTCTGAGCTTGAAGAAAGTGTGTGCCGCTCTGGGGATCCGATC
>JBIODT010000271.1:0-2134 GCA_044445305.1 Legionellales bacterium
GCTCCGACATTAAAGTTTGGGGCAGTAGTAAGCTTATTCAGCTGCTGCTTAAGAATGATATAGTGGACGAACTCTGGCTCAAAATTTACCCGCTGACTCCTGGTAAATGAAAAAAGTTGTTTGAGGATGGCACTATCCCGGCGGCATTTACAATAATAGAAAGTCCGGTTACGCCAAGTGGAGTGATTATCGCCAATTACAAGCAAGTTGGAAAAGTCAAGACAGGTACTATTGGAGCTTAAGGAGAAATAAAATGAGAAAACTAATTGCAGCAATCAATATGACACTTGACGGGTTTTGCGACCACACGGCAGGGATTGCAGATGATGAAATACTTCAACATTACAATGAGCTATTAAGTAACGCAGACACCCTTTTATACGGAAGGATAACATATCAACTTATGGAAAGTTATTGGCCAACCGTAGTAAAAAATCCTACTGGTAACAAACCAACAGATGAATTTGCAGTATTAATAGACAACATTTTCAAAATTGTTTTTTCCCACACGCTAAAAAATGTTGATTGGAAAAATGTAAAGTTGGCAATGGGAGGCATTAAAGAAGAAGTTTTAGAACTCAAGCAACAAGCAGGTAAAAATATTTTAGCTGGCAGCCCAAGTTTAATAGTAACGTTAATGCAACTTGATTTAATTGATGAATATCAACTCTGTGTTCACCCAATTATTTTAGGAAACGGTTTGCGATTATTTAAAAACATAAATGATAGAATAATTCTTAAACTCATAAAAACAAAAATCTTTGGCTCTGGTTCTATAACGCTTTATTATGAGCCGGCAAAAAATGACTGAAAGCATGAAACGACACGACTTCGGACGAAGAATAGCACATGCGCATAACAAAAGATTAAAGAAATTTTAAAAAGAAGGGCTTTGGCGGAGTTATTATTGCCAATTACAAGCGAACTGGAAAAGTCAAGACAGGTACTGTTGGAGCTTAAGGCGGCTACCCTGTTAATAATTCCCCAGATAAGCTGAATATTTTCACTACCCACATAGCACTCTCAAGCTGCATACCCCCAAAAAACAGTTTCTTCTATTTGACGGATAGGATCTAAATAAGGGATACCCGATTATTCTTCGGCCTTGGTTTGCCACAAACGAACAGCAGTCTGACTGCTGCAGGCCTCGTGCAAGCCGCAGCTCTGGCAGCCGGAAGTATCACAATTTAAATAAGGCTGGATCAACCCGCTGCGCTGCAAGTGTTCGAGCATTGCTTGAACAAGCTGAGGCGAGGCTCCAAGACGCGCTGCCAGTAACCCGGTTTCGAGGGTCCCACCCTTACGAATTTCTTCAACCAGTTTTTCGAGCATTTTTAAAGTCCCATAACCAGAGCAAGGTGATAGACCCCGGTACCCGCAGCGACTGAGACCGCCAGCATAAAAGCGAGATTAAAAAGAGTCCAGCCCCATGAACCCGTTTCCTGCCGGATGACAGCCACAGTAGCCATGCAAGGGATAAACAACATCGTTACGACCAGAAAGGAGAGGCCAGAGGCAGGGGAGAACGAAGAGGTAAGCGAGCTGACGAGACCAGCGCCCGGATGGCTGCCAAACAGAACGCCCAGGGTTGCAATCGCGTTTTCTTTTGCGGGGAAGCTGGTTATCAGGGCAACAGTAAGCCGCCAGTCGAAGCCCATCCAACGACCTACCGGTTCAACCCATTTTCCGAACTGCACAAGATAGCTGGTTTGCAGATTTCCGCCGGGCAACACTGAAAGCACCCAGATCACTAGAGCCATCGCAAGAATATTCGTGCCTGCTTTTTTGATGAAGGATAATGAACGCTGCCAGACGAGGAGGCCAATCGTGCGCGAATTTGGCAGGTGGTAAAGCGGCATTTCCATGATGAACGCAGAGCGCTGACCATTAAAAATAAGTTTGTTGAGCAACGAACCGCTCAAAACAAGGGCGAGCATCGAAAAAAGCACCAATCCCCAAGAAACCAATATAGCCTTCGGTCCAAAAAATGCAGGAGCCAGGAAAGCGACGACAGCCATACGCGCAGTACATGGCACCAAAGGTGCGATCAGGATAGTCAACAACCGGGCAGGCTTTGAATCAATCACACGAGTGCCTAAAACAGAGGGGACATTACAGCCGAAGCCAAGAAATA
>JBIODT010000272.1:0-2106 GCA_044445305.1 Legionellales bacterium
CGGCGGAATTGCTGTAGGGCTAAGAAATATTGCTGATGTGTGACGCTATTGTTAGTAAATGCGCATTAGATTTGTAAGTGAATATTTTATAAGTCCGTTCGTCCTGAGCTTGACGAAGGATACGAACTCCTTTGAGAGGCTTGATATTTAGAGCCATTTCAGGCACTATGGCTCTATTAATTTTAATTCCTCCTTCTTATAGGTTCCCCCCGGAGGCCGTATGAAAGTTCTTTCTCCTATCATCTAAGTTAGCCAATAAAGGTTAATATTTAGCCCTTTTTGGCACTTTCTTATTTATTCTCAATATAAGACCTCTTTGCGAGGATTATATTTTTGTAACCTAATCCCAAGGAAAATACTATGCCTGGTTACTGCAGAGTATCTTATTTATTCCTTTGCATAGGTATTTTTGCATGCACCAATAATAGTGGTGAATCTCAAAATGAAAGAACAAAAACAATGAACAATCAATCTGATTGGATAGTTTATTTACAACAACAAACCGCTTCAAAAAATGATGGCGTGTATCAGGCGCATGATAAACATAATCGGGCAATTATAATCGAGTATAAAATACTTAATGTACAATCTCCTGAGTTTAATGACACTATGCATAGCATTGCCGATATAGCTGCCCAGGCATTTACTGCGGTAGAAATGCAATTTTTGCAAAAGCATCCTGAAGCCATAGCAACCGAAGCTCTTTATAAACAATATGCATCTCTGATTCAAAATGGCATAGCTGATTGGCAGGCCATTGAAAAAATGGTCTATGAGACCATTCATCATTTGTATACAAAGACGGATTGGTCAAAGTTTGATGTCAATGACATATATATTTTTGCTGTAGCTAAAGATAAAACAACGGGTACTCAGCTTGGGTATATCACCTTTTTCATACAACCTTCATATCCTTTTGGTACCTGCAAAGTCATTGCTATGGGCATTGTTCCTGCAGAACAAAACTGTGGATTGGGCAAATTACTTATGAGTTTAATTTTTAAAATAGTTCCACAGATTCAACGCATTTTTCTTAGCACTCGCATTACCAATATTAAAGCATGGGGAGCATATCAGTCTTGGGGATTCACACAAGATCTAAATCCTGTGCAACAGCCGGGGCATACATTCAACCCTGACTATTGGATTTTTTTGAAGTACAAGGCAGATAACGTTGATATGTTGCAAACAATAGCAAAGATGATCGGCTAAATAGACGAAAATAGGGCGGTGTTTATGCCGCCCCTATTTTTACTTCTATAAGGAGTCCATATCCTGAACCTATTGGTCTAATCGTGCTCGTGTGGGTCATGCTATCGATGGGTATCGGATATATACTGGTAAATATTGGCGATAATGCCTTCGGACTACAGTTATTCTTTCACGCCTTTCTTCTCTCAGGAACATTGCCCATCAATAGTAATCATACTATGCATTGCAGTATCAGCTGCCACTACCATATTAAAGCATATCATTATGCAACAGGCAGCTTAATTGGGCCGTTCAGCAGCAAAGAGGTTAAGGGGAGTTTTGTGTCGGAAGGGAAGAGGTAAAAATTACAGCTTTGATTCATGCGCCAACTCTTTTTTCATTTGCATCTCTAATGCCTTGCACCTTTTCTCTATTTCTTCGAAAATTTCTCGCATCTCAGCTTCTGATAGGTTATCGACACATTTTGATATTGCATCAAATACTTGAGAGGCGCACAGTTGAGTTTCCTCTGAAATAAAAAGTAAATTTGTATTTAAAAAATTACGCGCTTCAAGACAAACCTTCCACGCATTATTTTTATCTTCTTGAGTTATCAAACGCTGCCTCTTAACTGGACCATGTAATAAGAACAATTCACCTTCGGCGTACTTAATCTTAGCGTACATTGCTGGATAAATGTTAAACAGTTGAGTTATTTTAATTTCAGTCTTGAAGAACTCTGCTTGAAGCTCATTTTTATATCTTTCAACTGCCTTATCAAGACTCGCTTTTTGATTTTGATGTAAATAAAATATCACACCACCCAAAAAAATATTAAACATCAGTCCTATTCCATTAGAACTAAGCAAGTAATCAAAAATATTTTGTAAATAATTAACAACACAAGTCATATTC
>JBIODT010000273.1:0-2074 GCA_044445305.1 Legionellales bacterium
CCTTATATGAATAAACATAGCTATACTTCAGTAACTCTGTAACTAACTGCTCTTCAAATGCAGATTTGGTAATTACTTGAGATGAAGCCATGATTTCTTCTTTGTGCAGATGAAAGTGGCTCCTAAGAGGAGTAAACAATTCCGGATAACTGTATTTGGAAATCGGTAACAGGTTGCAATTCTTAAGCCTTTCGGTATTTATTTTCTGCATGAGCTCATAAGAAGACAGGTTTAATCTACCGTACTTGTCCAAAACGGTTTCATCAAAATAGAACTGCTTATAATATTCTATTTTCTGAACCATCTCAAACAACTCAGCAGCAAGAGCATCCTTCTTTTGTATTGGTAATTCATATGATATGAGTAATTCAATAAGGTCAATCAGTTTTGTATCACTTGCCCGGAATAAAATATTTGAATCAAAGTACAGACTACCAGATTTTTCATTTATGGTGTAAAGCTTGAAGTAAAATATGTTCCTGCCTTTTGTATTGCTTACAAGCCAGTTTCTGATCGTGTTCATGTTTTTTGCTTTACACGAGTATAGCAGAAATCGGCGAAAACACTACCGTATTAAATGCTAAAAACAACAACCTTTGTTCATATGAACAAAAGTTGATAGGAGTTTTAAGCTGCAATACAACTTAATTCTCTCTTATAATTAGTGTAAGTTCTTTCTGATATATTCAAATCGAGCATTATCTCCTGTTTTGGTTTTATCGTGATTAATTCCTTAAACCTGTTAAACTTCATTATTTTGTCGTTTTTAGGTTTTCTTGGCGCCAGTTCAGGCTTTCTATTTGCAGTGATAGTTAAATAGTTTATTTCATTATTGGAGGTGATATTTGGAACTGGTGTAGGGCTTTTTATTTTTATCTCTGCCATTAACCTGCCATTAGATAATTCTTCTGTTTTGTTTAGGATAATGTCTCTTGTGCGTATTGCTTCTTGTTCATCCAACACATAGATGGCGTCATGCACTGTAAAATAGGGGCAGTCAGGTATGATGTTTAATATCAGATTGGCCTCTGCATTTTGCAATATACCGGCCATTTCAATCTTGTTCTTTTTAATATACTGAGTAATGCTGTTATACGTAAGGGGATATAGTTCACTAAATATTTCGACAGTCGGTGAATTCATTGTCTTTGTTGTAAAGAATACAGACCGGTAAGTCAAAATTTTAGTTTCCTCCCTGCTGCTAAAAGACAACGAAATCTTATTCAGTTTTTTATCTTCCTTGTTTTTTTCTATGATTGTTTCGGATTCAATATTCAGTTCCTTTGCTTTGTTCTGAATGGCCTCATAGAAGCAGCCATTGGATACGGCTTGTATATAGCTCTCATCAATGGCAAGGTTATTCTGCAATAGAAAAAGCGCTAAAAATAGCGGCTGGCAATTCTTGATGTCCAATTCCGTAAAGTAAGCCTTATTAAATGTGACATATTTTCTTGTCGTCGAAGACAGCTGGCAGAACGAGTTAAATACGCGATTTACAAATGTTCCCTTCTTAATAAATCTTTTATTGATGAAGGATACAATTTTAACGATCCGCAAAGAAAACTTCTTGTTACGCTCCTGATCGGTCAGGTTTTGCCTGTATTTCTTGTTGGCTGAATTATACAGTTCATCAAATTCAGCCAGGATTGCACCTGGCGCATTTATTTTAGCTTGGCTAAGTGTCGATATATATTGGGGGTTATTGCACGAATGGTGCGCCTCTAAATAGTTCTTTACAATTTTTTCCTGCTGCGTTTGATTGTTAATCTCGTCTATTACAAGTAATGTCCATTCCGCATGGTTTTTTACTTTATATCTCGTGCAATAATGCCCCACAAAATAGCCGGATTTGGATTCAATCAGATCTTCGGCCGCTAAATCAATTATTCTTTTATAGCCGGAAGTTATGTCTAATAATTTTTTGGACGGTAGCTCTTTACTAATAGTATTCTCTGATTCTATAATGAGTTTTACTACATCCAGATAATGTTTTATAAACGTATGGTTGTTATTCTCTTTCGTTTCCATATGCTGTAACAGGGTTTTAAACACTGCTGTCGGCAGGAAGTAAATC
>JBIODT010000274.1:0-2063 GCA_044445305.1 Legionellales bacterium
ATGTAAGATTAGGTTTGCTAATTCTTCGTATCGCATATATACCCCTTGTTCCGTTTTTTTAACCAAAAAGTATAACTACCTATCGAAAGTATAGGTCATCATCGGAGGAGATTTTTCACCCAAATGCGCCTCTTTATGGGCAAACAACCCATGAGTTATAGCAAAGCCGGTTGTACCTAGGCCAACGCCAACACCAAGTAAGAGGGGATTAAAGGTTGCTAGTCCTGCAACAAGCAGCGTACCACCTGCAAGTTTCGCGATACTTGAAAAGCCATTCAAGCAGAAAGTGTAATTAATACCGGAGCCGCCTTTTTGGGCACAGTAAATGTCCTGCTTATTACGCCACGAAGCATGAGCGACAGGCGTGGGAGTTGCGTGTTTTAGTAAATTACTCGACGAAGCATGAGCAACAGGAGCACGTTTTACTAATTCAAAAGCATCCAGTGGGTTTGGTGCATGCGCCAGAAGCTTAATAGAGGTACCTGATCTGCTTTGAGTTGGAAGATTAATATAACATTGGGCACTAAAATCATCTGCCTTTGGCATTCCCTTGGTAAAGCTTGCAATAATATCAGCCCCTTGAAAAAACACATTCAGATGATTCACCGTAATAATGCTTGGTTCACTGCTACGCGCCCAGGCACATTCTTCCATAAAAGTGGTTGTTTGAGTCTGTGATGCGGAGGCCCCCTGATCAGAAAAATTGGCCTTACTTTCTATCTTAACTAACACGCCATCAACATGATTTAATCCATAAAAATTCTTTAAATCTATAAAAGCACCATAAATACCTGGTGTAGCCTCGATCTTGCTTGCAATTGAATATTGATTGGATGAGTATGGCGCAGTGACATGCAATTCTAATTCATGACCTCGTTCTTTTGAGCCTTTTTTAAGTGTCAATCCACCTACCGTTGTAGTTTCGTTTTCTTTAAGTACTTCCATCAAACGTATTAAAGCAGGACTGGCTTGAAAGCAGGGCACGGTCCAGTACGCATCAACATCTTCTCTCGTAAACGGTAGTGTCCACAATTCTTCCTGAGCAATTGTTGTTTTAAAAACAACCTGGTCAGTTGCCTCAATCTTAACAATGCTATGCCCGTTATTTAAAGCGGTATATAAACTAGGACACTTCTCTTTTACTGCATTAAGGAAATTGCGTTTGTTTGCTATGCCAATAGTGAATTGAAATGACAAATTGTTATTAGCTGGTGTTTTGAGCATATCAATCCAGTTGATCTCAGTAATCAAATCATCCAGTTGAATTTTGGTAATGGCAGGGCTTTGTAAGTTAGTGACGACATGATGTCGTTGTGCATCATCCAAACCAGCATAAGCAATTAAGAATTGAATGGCATGCATGGGGGATCGTGTAAATTGGTCTTTTAATAGGGCCGGATCTATAGCATCAAATTCACTTTGTTTCTGATTTAGAGCCATGAAGACTTCATGTTTTTTTAATTCCTGCAAGCTGGACAGACTCATTTTCAAACACTCCTTATTTTATTGTAGGGTCTTGTACAAGGCTGAATTATATAGTGCCATAATCAGTTTTCAATACGGTAAAATCACCCTATTAGGGCCACCGTGCAAGTGATTGTTTTTTGATGTTGTTGTGTAAAGACAGTCATAAGAGCCTACTTTTCGTCAACCCCTATAAAAAATCAGCAAGAGGGGTGGTTAGAGAAATTTAATACGGCTGCAGATTCGCGTGGTGAAACGGTTCATTTTGATATAGCCAATGATTTTGATATGGATGAATGGACATGGTGAAAATAAAAAGATTTGATGTCTTCTTGGTGAATTTAGATCCAACTATAGGCTCTGAAATAAAGAAGACTTGTCCTGTAGTAATTCTATCGCCAGATTCTATGAATTTAAGTAGATTAAAAACGGTCATTATTGCACCAATGACCAGTACTATTAAAGATAACTTCCCAACAAGGATTATGACGTTATTTAGGGATAAAAAAGGTCAGGTCGTCCTAGATCAATTAAGGGCGATTGACCGCTCTCGTATTGTACAAAAGTTAGGAGTTCTTGAAAAAGAAACACAAATTAAT
>JBIODT010000275.1:0-2057 GCA_044445305.1 Legionellales bacterium
ATACACCATTCAGTCCACACGGATCTAGGCATAGCGTTGTCTTGCCCTGACGCACCGTACGAACTCTGCACAGGCATAATTTGCGCGAAACCCGCTCCTGGCGTTATTGTAGGGTTAAGATTGTCGATTCCTAGAGCGCCTATGATAAGTTCGTTTGAGTAATGAGTGCTGATTGTATCTTGCGGCATAGTAGATTCTCCTATAGTAGTTTGTGCTGAACCATCAAATGGAGCAGTAGTGTTGACGTTACTGATTGCAAATGCTAATGCGGAACAATAGTAATCGCTTAATTCGTCAGCAGTAGATTGGACATTGATTGTTATTGGACCAACTGAAGGATCAATTGCGTAAAAAGTTGTTAAAATGCTGTCGCCTTGCATCCAAACGTGATTTTGAGACAGATACGAATTTGTAGGTAAAGATTGACTTCGCATAGTCCAAGTCAGGCTAGGAGTCGAAGTAGGCAAGTGCATGGTATTTCCATCATCGAATGACACAACTACATAGATTAGTTGATTCGGAAGGGTCGTTGTCAGAGATAACTGCAAGGGGTTATTTTGATTAGTTTGGTAGGTAGAGTTGGTAGATATTACTCCTGGGAAAGATCCATTTTGAGTTAGACCATTAAAGATATTCGTATCCGGATAAGCTGAAATTGCGTTTCCTCTGGTTGTTGTAAACCAAAAGCTAAACTGATCAGAAGAGGATGCATTTGCGACATAAGATGAGTTAAAATACACCATATTGAAGCCTGGTTGGAGAGTAATTGGCGGATTCATTATGGTATTGCCAACTGTGTCTTGCGTTAAGTCTTTAATCCATAATCGCACCATTTGAGTGGGAAGCGTTCCGTTATCCATTACGTCGCAGCTTATGTAGACTACATGGTTTAACACTGCGATTTCAGGGTTAGAAATTGACACTGTCTGAAGTTCTGTGTAACGATCCAAATCCAATTGTTTTGCCTGAATTGTTGTCTGTTCTAGGCCAGTGTTTTGATTGAGAATAATCATAAAACTGGCAAAGACAATCATGACTATAAGTAAGAAAAATACCATGCCAAATACGGTACCGATTCCTTTATTGTTTCTTCGCAGATTATGGTGTAAATTCATAGTCAAAAGCACTTCCACTTTGAGTTACTAGATGAAGGGTATAAATTGAGCCTACATTCAGAGGTGGCCCACTTAACATAATGTAAAAGTACGCTTCCTTACCAATGTTAAGAGCATTTCCCGTTATTGGTGTCGGAGAGGGTTTAGCAGTGCTAATTGGAGATAAAGCTGAAATTTGGCTGCTACCAGAATAAGCACCAACGATTCTATTATTTGAGTCGTAGATGAAAACAGAGTTTATTTTCAAGCTATTAGAACCCCCAGAATTAATAATGTAAATGGTTAAGTTTGCTGGAGAAGGCGAATAAACGACGTTTTCGAACCCGATCCGTTCAGCAATCGATTGCTGACTATTAGATATAGTGCTAGAATAATTGTTTGTAGTAGTCGTCGTTACATTGCTTGCATAAAAGTAAGCAACTGAACCAAAAATAAGGATAATCGCCGCTAACAACACAGTGGCAAATATTGGACTAAGCGCACGCTTATCACGTGATAATATACAAAGTTTTCTCAAGCACAACACCCAACAGGTAAACCTAATATGTAACCCTCTCTTTTTTGAACTGAAACTTCATTTTTTATGTTTTCCAGCAGTTCATTAAAAGAGTTCACTAATAAACACTGTTTCCAGTGAGCCACTAAATAGTTAAATATTATTTCCGATTTCGTAACAGTCTTCACCTTAAAACCTTGGAAAAGGATTAGGACATAACGTGCACTTTTTTTACGGCCTTATTAAGAATCTCGACTAAACTTAAAGCACATTGCCCCTAAAGGGATTTTGCACTTCAGGGGGTTGTATAGTCCGTTTCTATGACTTAAAGATTTAAATGCTCATTTATTGTAACTTAAATTATTAAATTAAAAACATCAATTTTGGAAAAGTTGCGTCTATTATTGAATTCTCTGTCAACTAACACCTCTTATAAAGATTAGAGG
>JBIODT010000276.1:0-2033 GCA_044445305.1 Legionellales bacterium
CTTTTATCATAATGGTAGTAGATGGCAAGAATTTTGGGAATTGGCCAAAAACTGTCTTGGCGAACTGGAAAAGCAGTATACAGACGGTCTCTGCCTGATCGACGTTGGTGCAGGGTGCCTAAAGACAGAAGATGCGTTGAGCTATTTCACAACTCAGAAAACGGTGGTCTTGGTCCAGGATTCCTCGGTTCATTCCTTCAAAAGGGCCAGCGCTCGGCCAGGAGGGTACTGGGGCACTAAATCCTTGGCCGATTACACGAAGGAAGAGTATTCAGAGGAACGGAAACGGTTCTATGATGCTGCAACGTACAAAATAGATATCACCGGCCTCAATAAGGATGACGCGGTCGTAACGTTTAATCGTTTTATTTCGGGCTTGAGCCTAACTAAATAAGCGGTACCTATCAATAGCACTCCAGCGGAGCGGGGAGGCACTAGAAACTGACGCTGCTGATTTACATGCGCATTTTGCAAGAAACTTGAACCCGTTCGATGATAACACTTCCGGCTGTATTTGCATAATAGTCGATGCACTGAGCACAAAAAATCAATATGAAGGCCGCAGATTTGCAGATAAAATCTACGCACTCAGTTCTTCCTGGAAATACTGATGTTGCAACACTTGATAACCCATAAAGTTTCATACAGTATCCTTCATCGCCTACTCTTAAAATACCCCGTCAAGCTCGTTGACAATCCAGGGGCATCAGGCATATAGTCGTGCTTAAGATGTGAGGTTGGCAGATTCATTACTAAACTGGTAAGGACCATAAAACCGTTCTTTCCTATCCGGATTACGAGAGGAGAATGAAATGAAAAGAAAAGCCATATTACTTGGAAATACGGATGGATTACCAGGCGTTAAAATTGACATGGAGCGGTTTAGTAGTTTTCTTAAAAGCGACGCAGGTGGCGCTTGGCTAGGAAGTGAATTAGAGATATTCCAAGATATAGCAAAAGCAAAGCTGATGAGTAAAATAATCGACTGGAAGAGAGGAGCTTTTGATTACGTCATTGTATTATTTAGTGGACACGGTGGTCAAATTAGGGAAACGGTACTTGAACTGAATAAAACTGGGGAGCAAATAGAGGAAAGTACCTTGCGATCTATCGCTTCACGTCAGTTAACTATTTTTGATTGTTGTCGTTCCCTCCTTCAAATTACAACAGAGAGCTTAACAATGGATCGCACATTTGCGGCGTTTGCAAAATCACAATCGAATGTACGTATGCGGTATGACGTAAGAATAATGGAAGCGATACCACAACAAGTTCAATTGTACTCCTGTTCAATCGGCGAAGTGTCCTACGATACTCAAGACGGCGGCGTTTACTTGAAAAACCTTCTTCAAGCAGCAACGAATCAAATCAGCGAGTTCAAACTTGTTGGTTCAGCGCACCAAGAAGCCATAGAGCCTACACTCCGCTACAGCCGAAATGAGAAACACGGCGATCAGAATCCAGCTGCTGTATTGCCTAAATGTTTATCAGCACAACAACTCATTATTTCGATCAAACCGTAGTAAAACGCTCAGGATGATTAATCAATAGTCTCAAGGAGCTGATACATGAGTTTAAAAGTTAATGAGGTGCCAAAAGGGTCTGGTGTTGTTATCGATAATTTCTCTTCTTTTTGTGAAGGCGATATAGAACCCACCCTTAACAAAAGAATATTATTCCTCATTGATTGCGACACTGAATATATTATTTATGTTGCTGATGATTTATTTGCTCAATGGTCAATGACAGAGAATTACGGGAAACCCATTCCCGCTTTTGCAACGATTTCTAATCGGGTGAACCAGCTCGAAACGCTATCATTGACGTCATTACGAAAACCTCAAAGAAAAGCTCTTGCTGGCCTTCTCGCAGAAGGAATGGCGCGAATCGTAGGCGATAAAAACGAAACAAAAGCTCTTGAGGTTTTGGGAATGGCGGAATCGTACTATTTCGCTAGATCCGCTGAAAATGCAAGAGCATGGTATGTGGGTGGCGCAGCATTAACGGCATCTATTTCCATTATTGTTATATTA
>JBIODT010000277.1:0-2030 GCA_044445305.1 Legionellales bacterium
ATAGAGTAAGGCGTTGTAGTCTTTAGTCTCAATGAATTAGACAGTCCAACTCTGATATAACAGTCAAGTTATTTTGACAAATTGTTGGGCCAAGGCCCAACCTACAGCAGTTTGATCAATTGATAATGCGACAACCCTGCCATTTCTTAAAACAAATTCTCTTCTATTAACGGTTGTTCTTGCTGTTCTTGAGGCATATTGGTATTTCCCGCAAGGCTTGGATCTTCCTCTTTTGGCACTTCCTTGTCACGGAAATACTCAATAATAGCATTTTCTTGATTGGATTTTGCCAGCAATCCGCTAATAGGATCTATTCGAACTGCAACTACATTGTCCGGCTGCGTTAATTCGCTTTCAGGCGTGCCTTTTAAGGCTTCTTTCATAAAGTCTATCCACAAGGGCAGGGCAAGTCCTGCCGCATATTCATGTAAGGATTTTGGTGTGTCAAAACCTATCCAGGCGGTCACTACCAAATCGGAGTTAAAACCAGCAAACCAAGCATCTACTTGATCATTAGTTGTACCTGTCTTGCCGGCAATGTCTTTTCTATTCAGCACTCTGGCAGCGCGGGCGGTGCCATGTTGAATGACATCCTGCAGCGCATTGGTCATTAAATAGGCTATATCTTCAGGTATGACACGTGGTGCCAAAGTAGAGGTGTCTGTCTTGGTATTATCACAGGGATTGCAAACAACAGTTGGTTTTGCAAGTAACAGTACTTTTCCATCCGTGTCAGTAATGCGCTCAATAAGATAAGGCTCAACTTTAAAGCCGCCATTGGAAAAAACTGCATAAGCGGTTGTGAGATCCATAGGACTTAAAGACAGGCTCCCTAAAGCTAAGGATAAGGCTTTAGGTAACGATTTTTTGTTAAATCCAAAGCGAGTTAGGAAGTCTACTGTGTAGTTGATGCCAATATCATCAAGGATGCGGATGGATACTAAATTTTTAGATTGTACTAAAGCCTGTTTTAAACGAGTTGGTCCGTTGAATTTAAGATTGACATTGTGAGGACGCCATAAATTGGCTTGACTGGGATCATCAACAACTATCGGTGCGTCATTAATCAAAGTCGCTAGACTGTAGCCATTGTTTAAGGCTGCAGCATAAACAAACGGCTTAAAACTCGATCCTGGCTGTCTGCTTGATTGCGTTGCACGGTTGAATTTGCTTTTTTGAAAATTAAAACCACCAATTAAAACTTCTATGGCTCCATTTTTAGGGTTAAGGGCAACCAATGCTGATTCAGCCTCAGGGATCTGAGTCAGCTCCCAAGTGCGTTCTTTGGAGTTGACATAAACCACATCACCTACTGCCACAATTTGTTGTGCCTTTTTGGGTGATTTTCCCATCCAGCCATTTTTTAGAGCAGGTCTTGCCCAGGACAAACCTTCCCATGGAATCATGATGGTTTGACCATTTTTTAGTGACGCACTTGCTTGTTTTTCGTCTACTTCGGTAATAACAGCAGGGACCAGAGTGTTCATATCAGGGTATTGAGTTAATTTTTTTTGACGAAGTTTAGGCGATTGACTGTCTGCTACACTTAAAGTAGCCACGGGACCTCTGTAACCATGCCTGCGATCGTATGCGATTAAATTCTTTTCTACTACTTGGTTGGCTGTATTTTGTAATCTTCCTTCAATGGTTGTATAAACTTTATAGCCTTTGGTATAGGCATCGGGTCCAAAACTATCAAATAATGATTGGCGAATCATTTCCGCAACATAAGGCGCACTTACCTCTATGTTGGTACCATGATATTTTGCTGTAACAGGTTGATGAATCGCTTCTTGATGCTGTTCTGCATTGATATAATGTTCTTCTAATAAACGGTCTAAAACATGATCACGACGTTTTTTTGCAGCAACTGGATTAGTAATGGGGTTTTGAGTTGAAGGGGCTTGAGGCAGGCCAGCTATCATGGCAAGCTCAGATAAATTGAGTTCTTTTAGAGACTTCCCATAATAGACCATAGCCGCAGCACCAACACCATAGGCTCTATTACCTAAATAGACTCTATTTAAATA
>JBIODT010000278.1:0-1972 GCA_044445305.1 Legionellales bacterium
GGATTAGAGATATCGATATTAAAAATATTTTAATTAATAAAGATCTGATCGAGAAGGGCAATAGCCCGGAACAACAAAAAATCTCCGCATTGATCGAGGAGTGTCATGCTATAGCGATCATGCATGTGACCTCGCCAACATGGAGAGACATCCTTGAGCTCAATCTGGTGACAAGGATTAATGATTTAGTTGAGGCGTGGACTGATTGTCTGGCTCTTTATGCGGCGATCCTTCAACCTTATGAAAAACCTAACCCAGCAATTAAAGAAATTATCTCGGTTAATAGAAAAAGACCATTGCATGTCGATAAGGGTTTAGCGTTATTTTCAGCTGCGACGGCTGGTATTGCGCTGGTAACGTGCGCGGGTTTGGCGATGGTTTTTCAATGGACGCAAGGGATTGCTGCGGTCGGACTAGCTACAACGATGTGCTGTATCTTCGCGACCTTTGATAATCCAGTCATGATGCAACGAAAAATGTTTATGGCGACAATAACAACATTTCCAATTGCCGCACTCTACGTGTTTGGTATTTTTCCTGCGATAGATAGTTTCCCTTTGATGGCATTGTCGTTATTTCCATTGATGGTACCGATAGGGATGTTTATCAGTAATCCTCCGACATTTTTAGGTGGGCTGAGTTTTGGAATTCTGGTTGTCTCCGGTATTGGTTTTTCACCTTCACTCCATCTTGATTTTCCAAATTTTGTAATAGGCAACCTCATCGGAATGGCTGGCGTGCTGGTCGCGATTGTTGTCACGCTCTTTATTCGTGTCATTCGCGTCGATGTCAGTATCCATCGTATTCTAAAAGCAGGCTGGGAAGAGCTTGCTCAGCATGCCACTGGGAAAATTTCAAAAGAGTATGTAACTTGGGCGAGTTTAATGCTGGACCGCTTAGGCTTGCTTATCCCAAAGCTAGCAATGGCACAGCAATCAGAAAGTCTTAAAATTGACAATGCACTTAAAGACTTACCGATAGGTTTTAATATTCTTGAGTTGAGAGTTGCCGCAAAAGGAATGCCTCAATCGATCCAAAATAAAGTGAATAGCATGCTTAAACAACTAGAAGGGTATTTCTTAGGCATGGCAAAACGTGGCTATGAACCCCCGAAACCAGAAATTGTTGCTCAGATTGATGCGATTATTACCGAGATACTCGATTGGCGGTCTTTACCCTATACCAGGCCAAACACCTTTGATACAAAAGACCTTCGCCTCAATGGCTTGAACGCAAGTACCGGCCTTAGACGTAATCTTTTCCCGCATGCGGCGGCATATCAGCCTGTGGAGCGTTTGACATGATTGCGGAAGTAAACATTTTTGGGGTTTTTATCAGCACAGCATTGTTTACTGCGGGTATCGCAGGATTATTACATGTGCTTTTTAGACGTTTGCTGCAGCAAGTCGGATTCTATCGTTTTGTTGCGCATCAGAATTTGTTAGATATTTCTTTATTCGTCATTCTCTGGGGTGTGATTGCTTTGACGATGTCAACATTCGCAGACTTTTTTCACTCGATTTTGGGCTAATCCTTCATGAATACAAAACTCGTCCAGATGACACGGTATGTAATTACCACCATCATTGTCGTAATTGCATTGGTTATACTGTATTTACTTTGGCAACATTACAAGGTTCAACCATGGACGCGTGATGGGCGTATTCGTGCCAACGTGGTGCAAATTGCCCCTGATGTTTCAGGGCTTGTGACCAAGGTTCTGGTTCGGGATAATCAGGAAGTCAAAGCAGGCGATGTTCTCTTTGTGATCGATCATGAACGCTATCGTTTAGCGGTAGATCAGGCGAAGGCATCCCTTGAAAGCGCTCGAACCCAGCTTGATCAGGCTGACCGCGAAGTGAAGCGTAATATCTCATTGAAGGATTTGGTTTCTGCAGAACAGAGTGAACAAAGTATTTCGAAAAGAGATCAGCTCAGAGCACTCATCGCCCAAGATTCGACCGCGCTAGAA
>JBIODT010000279.1:0-1955 GCA_044445305.1 Legionellales bacterium
ACGTCTGACTGCGTAATAAACTTTTGAAAAAGCCAGTTATGAAGCCGGTTATTAACGACCTGGTAGAGCATTATTTGCTCATAAAAAGACAAGGATTGAATCAAATGCCCTTCTTCTGTAGTTAATGGCGCATGAGGTGTGCCTGGTACGTGTTGCTGTAATTTTTCTGCCATTTGTACCTTAGTCTGGAAGAAAGTCGGACCCTTTTTTACTATGTGCAATATGCGCTGCCAGTACTGTTCTTCATCACCTGTTAAACAGGATGATAACCATGCCATAGTAACGCCGTTACAGACACCTAGTGCGTCACTAGAATCAAAGTAATTCAATGAAATTCCCAAATCTATAATGGCATTGTGCATAATTAAATCTCTATTGGCTATAAATGGGCGTAGTATAACATAATTGTATCAATTAGTTTCATTCTAAACACCAATTTGATTAATGTCATGAGCTTTATTTATTCGATTTGCCTCATAAAGATCTATACATAACCTATTGAACGTACGCAATAGGCCGAGTATCCTTCAATACAAAATGAACCTGAAATGAAAAAAATAGATCATCCGAAGCTCAATGTGACCACTACGGCGATGTTTTTAATGAACCATCTAGAGTCTGTTGATATTTCTACTATACTGCGCGCGATATAGATCCCTCTTAATCAGTATATTACAAACTCAGAGGCGAATAGGGTGTTAATTAAAATCAAACCCTGATGACTTGCATAAGCAAATAATTTGCGCCGATATTGATTAAAATATAACCAAATGTTACAATAATAACCCAAACCAACTTAATGAGGTAAAGTGAATGTCAACTATAGATAAGAATATTCCTAAGAGTATAGGACGGGCTGCCGCTAATCTTGGTCTTTTTGGAGCACCGCAAGGCCAACCAGTAGAACAAGGGGAAAGATCCATTCTCTGGTATCTAACTACAAGTCGCGGAGGACTGGAACTTCTTAACCGAAATCCTCAGTTAGTTACTCCAGAAATTGCTGCAGCGTTAAATAATCCACCGGCTCCACGATAAGCTAAGTCAATATATATTTCACTGAGCCCCTTCACTTCCATTGCAGGGGCTTTATCTTGCATGGATAATGGCAAATTTATTGCACATTTTAATAGGCATTAATCCTTCTTATTGTTAGAAATTGAACCCAGTTTTGATTCATGCAACAACTACCATTTAAAGCACACCAAGAACAAAAAATTCGCCAGACATCCTTGCCTCTGTTAAGTTTTGGTGGTAGAACTAAAGTCACAACCTACGCGCCTGAAATTAATAGCAGCGGACCAGGTTCGTGATTTTTTAGACCAATAGTGTTTAATTTTTTAAGGTGATGACATGAGAAAGAAGGATTGTAACTTTGCAGATTATACACAGAAAAATGAGGACTCACTTCAAATGCTCAGCGAATCCCTGAGCACCCTGCATGGCTGCCAACAGACAGCAGAAACAATCAAAGCGGAACTCGCAAGACAACGTAATACAATAGATGGTTCCAAAAGGAAATTGAATGAGACCAATGATTCCTTAAAAGCTTCATCCAATATCCTTAGTTCCATGAGTAATCCAGCGTCCAGATTATGGCACCGTCTATTTGATACACCATCCGTAACTCAGGACCAAAATGCAGCAGCTGGATTAAATAGAGCACGCCCTTGATGGGCGTTGTTGCATAAGTGGGTTGGCAGTTCCGTTGCTCCCCAAAGGCCTATATCGTTGAAAAGTTTGCTACAAGAACTAAAGCACACATAGAGCAGAAATTCTCAATATGTCGCATATAAATTGCACAGACAAAATTAATCTTGCCTAATCGATCAAATACGCGTCATTGCGAGCGATATCGAAACAACAAAGAGAGTTCGGAGTGACGGCCGCTGGATTGCTTCGTAGCCTCGCAATGACGCACTGTTTGAGTACTGTGTGTGATGTTATAACTATTTTCC
>JBIODT010000280.1:0-1953 GCA_044445305.1 Legionellales bacterium
ACGAGCTCTATTAGTTCATTGCGTTTTTCAGTTTTGTGCTGACTTATGGATAATGATATGGCCGTGGGACGTAGGCATGGAGTGAGTTGTTGCGTTTATTTTTTAAAAAAAGATCATTAGTTCCACTGCGAACTGTTGCAACTTCAGGTAAGGACCCATTTTAGGTTTTACATCAAGGAACAGCAAGTGCTCTTTGTTTCATCGTCAGATACCGATACAATACCTTCTTTTTTCTTTAACAGGTTAATAATGTCTTTCTTATGCTGTTTAAGAACTACCACACTAGTGCGCCCCGGCGCACTCTCAATAGACTTATTTGAATGCAAAAAATCATGGGATCAGTATCTTACTACCTGACTGAGTCAGGTAGTTCTTCGTCAATTAAGTAAGTTAAAATCCCCCCCCCACCCTAGTTAATGGTAACAGGTATCATTATCTCGAATCATGGCGGCAGACAGCTAGATGATGCCATATCGAGCCTTGATGCTCTAACATCATTAAGTGATGAAATAAAAAGTAAACTTGATGTTTATTTGGATGGAGGTGTTCGTAATGGTGTCGATGTATTCAAAGCCATGGCCTTGGGAGCAAAGGCGGTGTTAATTGGACGAGCAGCGTTGTATGGGTTAATTGTGAATGGTCAACAAGGGTTGATGTCTGTGTTGAATATCATGAATACCGAATTAAGAGAATGCATGCACATGATGGGTTGCGCCACCATAGCAGACATTACGCGCCATTTACTTTATTCGGATGACTCCAGCAGATCATAATATTAAGGAATTATGCATGTTGTTAAAGTAACCTCAATACTGCGCGCGGCCATAAACTGCGATTTTAACGCGTAGATGTCAGCAAGGCGGAAATGGTGTGTTGGGCCAAGGCACCAACCTACAAAACACACACCATTCTGCTAATAACCGCAGTTTGTGACCGCACGCAGTACAATCCTATAAGGCTAAAACGTGTACGGTGGTGATGAGGTAAATGCGTTCGCTTTTAAGCCATAGAGATGATATCCTCCCCATATTGTGGTATAATAAAAAACTAGATGCGCAAATTATAGGTAGTTATGATGGGGCATTATTTAAAAACAAACAACATAAGTACAGAACTTCTTTTTTCGCGGCATGGAAGTGGCGTCAAGCTTACCAACCCCCATCAGTTGCAAAACTCTCAGAACGACAACTCAGGCTTACTTCCCTTTTTTACCGTACAAGACGTGTTAAATCTCCCTGTTAATGTGTATTTTTGTAATGCTTCAAGCGCTATTTTACAAATCAATGAGTATTGCGCTGAAGAGTGTGGATTTGATTCTGTAACTCAGAGTACTGGTAAGTCAGCGTATGATGCTTTTAGCAAAAAGATGGCAGAAAACGTTATTGCGCATGATCAACTTGTTTTGAAAACAGATAAAATCTATATTTTTGAAGAAACCGGAACATTGCAACAAGGGCCTTCTTTCCAAGGTCTTTCAATCAAGTCACCCTGTTATAATCATAATAACGAGACTATCGGTTTTTTTGGTATCACCATTGTTCATGGTAAACACAATTTAGTGGCCGCTTTAAAACAAATTTCACTATTAGGTTTATTAACGCCCAACCATTATCTCTCAAAATCAAACCAACCATTCACTTTAGATGCTATTCTACAATTATCTATGGATGAACTAAATGAGATCCTTACCAAACGAAGCTATCCCATAAAAAATGAGCTCAAACAAACGACGTTATCCAGAATGGAAATTAAAACCTTAATTCAACTGATTAAAGGCATGCACGCCGGTGAGATTGCTGCCACCTTGCATATTAAGCAAACCACAGTAGAATCCTATTTAATTCATGTGAAGAACAAATTAGGTGTGAATACTAAAAGTGAGTTGATTCAGTTCATAAGCAAAAACCAATTATTAAATCAAATTTTCGTTTCATTTTAAAAGGAGTATTTAAA
>JBIODT010000281.1:0-1908 GCA_044445305.1 Legionellales bacterium
AATACACACCTAATAATCAACGTGCTATACCTTCAACAACAAAAGGACAAATGAAAGTCACAATCTGATTACAGCTCTTACTCCGTTGCTATGAAACAAGCCGTCCATCATTCAAGTTCAACCAAACAACCAAAAACAGTAAGCAAAGAGCGACAATATAAACAGACGGTAGTGAGCACAAACCGTCTGGGGCTTCTGAGCACCATTTTTTAAAAGAGCTTTTGACTTTATTCAACGCTCCACTGCAGGATGCTAAAAGTGAGACGTAAACTGAAGAACAGCGCACGCAAGGCACCTTTTTTGTACTGCATGGCCTTCAAGACGCTGTTCATGCTCACATGCGGTCCGTTTAAGTCCGGGCCTTCAATGACATCCAGCTGCCCAAAACTTGTCAAAAAATGCCAACTGGCCTGCCTTACTCGTTTTTTATCATGAGAGGGGCCAATGTTCAATTCAATCGTTTTAACAGTAGGTTGCATAGGGCCTTCGAAGATATACGCGAGGTTACTTTAGTAATTGTGAGTAATTTTTCATGATTAACCCGCTCGAATCAGCCCGGGATCGGCCATGGCGCACACCGTGGCTTGCTCCAATCCTCCAAAAATGTAGACATTTACCGCAAGGCTGGCAGGGCCAGCGGCACAAACTATTCTTATGCATACGGGGATGCGGCGGATCCTGGAGCTCAGCAGTTGCCAAGGCCCGGTGTGTTGCGTGGCTCCAAAGCAACCAGTGGCCAGCTGCTGCAAAAATAAAACCCAGTCGTGGAAAACGGCAACGCTCTCATGGTTGTGCCAGCTACATTTTACTTCCAAAATTCATTTGAGCAGGATCCTGGCAGCGAACAAGCACAATCAAAATAGCTATGACATGCCACAAATTATACCAGAACGTTAGCCACGGATACAGTTGCAGCAGGTCCAAGCTTTCTGGAATTTAAGCGAGATTGTACAAGTGATTGTACATAAGAAGCATTGACTGAATGAATTATTTGCGAATCATGAGCATCCCTATACCAAAGGTAAGAACAGGTCTAAAAGTTATATTGCGAGACCAATGAACCGATGTTAAAGGATTTAAAAAGCTTGAAACTTGTTCTTGTAGCTTTAAATTGGATTCTGACATTGCATGCTTGAATTCCACCTCTCGTTGAGTGTGCTGACAAAATCTGAAAATCAAGAATTTTGATTCCCAAAATCTGTATTAAGCACAAGAACCAAGAACAAAACTAAATTAAGTGAAGAGCTCTATGCTTCTACAAGCATTTTGTGCTGTGTCCATCCACTGTTGGTTTGCGTTGCATTTTGTGTAAAGGAACAATTGGTTTGTGATTTCTCATGGAAACATTACCGCAAGAGCTCATAAGCCATTGCTTTTCATTTTTGAGTCCACGAACGACACTATTAACACTGTCCGTTATCAATAAGACATGGCACGACGCGTCTTCAACCGAAACGCTGTGGAAAGTCTATTGTTCCAAGTTGTTTCCGAACCCATCTGTGTTACTTGAGCACGTTACAAGTTGTTGCCGTTTATTTCGCGAATATCACTTTTTACCACAAACTTATTCTTTGTTGGCATCTGGCATCGAATCAAGTTCACAAGGTATTTGCTTTAGATTATGCTTTCTAGAGTGATTGATGGCGTGCAGATCACCCAGTGCAAGGAATCAATAATACCATGAAACCGTACCTTGGATGACACATTTTTGTAAATCATGCTGCACGATTTGTCTACAGAAATGAAGAGTTTTGGAGCAGCACTGGCTCCTCGGATATTAACTCAAATGAACACCTGGTTGGTTATTTTGTTTGGTCTTTTAAAGTGTTTCTATTCAGGTTTTTGAATTATCACAACAAGTCAGTAGCGTTGCCAGCGTTCAATTGGCATTTTATGAGTGCACCTACC
>JBIODT010000282.1:0-1854 GCA_044445305.1 Legionellales bacterium
CAGCAACATAGTTAGGTTCATCACTGACGTTTTTAACGAGTTCAGCATGTAGCACTTTATTCTGCTCATCTAAAACAACAACGGCACGAGCTGTTAAGCCTACCAGTGGACCAGCAGAGAAGGTCAGGCCGTAGTTGCTGATGAAATCAGGGTGACGGAATGTTGATAGGCTGACGACGCTGTCTAAGCCTTCAGCACCACAGAAACGTGCTTGGGCAAATGGTAAATCGGCAGAAATACATAGAACGACAGTGTTGTCGACTTTACCTGCTTGTTCGTTAAATTTGCGCACAGAGGTGGCGCAGGTTGGTGTGTCGACACTTGGAAAAATATTCAAGACTTTACGTTTACCTGCATATGCTGCAAGTGTGACGTCGCTGAGGTCTTTTGTGGTTAAGGTAAATTCAGGAGCGGCTGAACCTTGTGCCGGTAATTCGCCAATCAAAGCAATTTCATTACCACCTAATAGAACTGATGCCATTACGATATTTCCTAATTTGTTGGAGTTTGTGAGCCTTATCCTATACCTATTAGCAGAGATTGTTCGATTGATTTGGTTAAGATACTCTTAAGGTGATTGCATGGATACATATGAGTGTGATTGTATTTTTTTGAGATAAGATCCAGCAGACTCTGTTGGATCTTATCTCAAAAAATATCAGGAAGTGGATATTAGCTGGGTGAATTTACATCAGTGTTTGCTGATATTAAAACATTGCATTACCACTAACAGTTTGTTCTGGAATCGCCTGCGTGACATCCCAGTGCTCGACGATTTTTCCTTGATCTAAGCGAAAAATTTCGATGATTGCATTACCGCGTGTGCCAGGCTCACGTACCGCATGGACATGCAAGATGACATAGTCACCATCGACAAAGATCTGCGTGATTTCACTGTGTGACTGCGGATATTTTTCTTTTAAAAATGCGATGAACTTGCGGAAACCTTCAGGGCCATCAGCTGCCGTTGGATTGTGTTGTTTGTAAGTTGCTCCTAGATATTTAAGTGCTGCATCCACATCTTTTTGATTGAGTCCTTTTTCATAAAAGTCTAGGACGTTCTGTTTGTTGAGTTGCTGTTGATGACTCAATTGGGATTCTCCCTGTTCTTTACTCTGTAGACTTTCGGGAAATACAGGGGCGCTATGAGCAATAGATGTAGCCATTATTGCTATAAACAGGATTGATATGAAATGTTTCATGACATCTCTTCGTATATCTTGGTATGTTTTATTTTATGAAAGCGAGTCTAAAAAAGGTATAAAAAAGCTCTTGCCAGTTGTATAGAACTGAGCAAGAGCTTTACTTTAAAATTAAAAACTGGGGCAAGCCTCAGTCTATATTTCTTCTAATACTAGCTTTTCCAGAGTTGGCTAACAGGCGATCCCAATATTTGTTCAAATTTTGCGATAACTTCTAGTTTTAATCTCACGCCATAATATGGACATTCTTCTTCATTTTCCCAATATTCACTTCCATTTGGTTCTAATGCTCCAAGTTCAAATTTAGTAAAACCAGCAACAGTTGAATCAAATTTGAGATTGATTAGTTGTATTTGAGCATGACAACATGGGATGGTTACCATTACGGGTTCAAGATCACTGTGATCTTCTATATTGTCAAGAACATCGTCCCACCATTTACCCGCTTCACTTTCCGCGCCAGTAATTTCAAGCAAATGATCACACAATGGGCAGGTGACTGATTCATAATCATGTCCAACGAGTGTCACACCATCTGACACATAGCAACAATAATCTCCGTTGGCATTAGGTAGTGGCGAAACGATTTTAAAAAAATCCAATGCTGCTTTTTGTTGTTCTGAAGTAGGGCTATATAAAGGGTCTGATGTAA
>JBIODT010000283.1:0-1846 GCA_044445305.1 Legionellales bacterium
GGATTTATTGATTTTCTGAATAATCGTTCATGGATGCTCGATAAATTATTAAGCCTCACCGACTTCAATGTGCTACCTGGTTTAAACATCCTCAGAGAAAGCCGTGAGCTCATGCTGCAACTGGTCAACCAATTCGAGATTCGTGGATTGCGTGTGCAACAAGGACGACTAGAAGTTCAAGTAGGTATTAGTCAATAAAAGAATCTTTCTTCCACGTAACCTGACCAGCAGTCATTTCCAATAAATCACTGCTAATCAGGTTACGTAAAACCCAATAAATCAAAAAATAAAAATATCATTAAATAACAATTATTTAATGATAAAACTGACGATCTCCATGCAGTAATTTGATTCATCACAATCCACTTGACCTGAGCCCAATTGGCTTAAAATTTCAAAGAAATCTCTTTTTATGACAGCTCTCATTTCATTCATTAAAGTATTTGTACGCCTTAGTCACAAATACTTATTACACAAATAATCACAATATGTAAGTATCATGTAATAAATAACTCAATACTAGACAGCATATGACTCAACGAGAACAGGCGACTCAGTTCAAACTCAACAGTGAACAACGTGCACAGCTCAATCAAAAATCAAATTGGCTCGGTACTTGGTCAGTCATAAAAAGCTGGATGCTGATCATCTTTGCATTCGGTATCAGTATTCTTTTTCCGAATCCACTCAGTTACTTCATCACAGTGATATTGCTGGCTGGCGCACATGTTGGCTTGGCGATTCTCATGCACGATGCGTCTCATCGCGCACTATTCGCTAATCCACGTATCAATGAATGGGTCGGCGAATGGCTATGCGCTAAACCAATTTTCCAAAGCTTGGAAGGTTATCGCAGCTACCACATGGCGCATCACCGCTTGGCTGGAACAAAGGAAGATCCAGATCTCGTTATGACTCAACATTACCCGATCACTCGTGCAAGTTTTCAACGAAAAATACTGCGTGATATTTCTGGAGTTTCGGGCGTAAAAACTTACGTAGGCTTAACACTGATGCACGCCGAACAATTGAAATACATGCTCAACGGTCAAGCGATTGCCAATGAAAATGCACCGCAGGGTTTCTTCGGAATTAGCAAAACATTAGTTAAAAATCTCTATGCGTTTGTGATTACGAATATCATCATTTTTGCAATATTATGGGCGCTTCATACACCGTGGTTATATCTGCTGTGGATCACTGCTCAAGTATTTCCATTTCAGGTTTTCTTACGCGTTCGCCAAATTGCTGATCATGCCGTAGTCCCTGACAGTCTCAGTAAAAATCCACTATTGCACGCACGCTCTACCACCGCAGCTTGGTGGGAAAAAATGTTATTTGCACCACATCATGAGCATTTCCATTTAGAGCATCATTTAGTGCCGACAGCACCGTCTTGGAACCTGCCTAAACTGCATCAGATTTTAGTTGAAGAAAATGCATTACCCGAAGGCTCACAAAGTCATGGTTACGCTGCAGTATTAAGAAAAGCAGTATTAGCAAAACCATCTCGGTAAAAATTAAAATTTAGTACATAAAAAAAGCCTTGCTAACCGATCAGCAAGGCTTTTTATTAGGCTTTATCCAAATTTTGGATTAGCAATTATCTCTTCCGTCAGGTGAGCAGCCACGACCACCGTTATAATGACCGCCATTATCAGAATGGTCTGAATGTTGATAATGACGCGATCCATCATCTCGTCTATCTGGTGGAAAAATACAGCCAGACAACCAAAGACAAGTGCCTAAAACCACCATTAAATTTATCGTTTTCATGTCATATTCATCCTTATTAGAAAAAATTCTACAATAGATTCATATAAACTACGTCTGTATTGCTATAACC
>JBIODT010000284.1:0-1844 GCA_044445305.1 Legionellales bacterium
ATTAAAACTGTATCGAAATATTCTTAAGAGCCTCTGGCCACACAATTGAACCATCTTCTTGCTGATACGTTTCCATAAGCGCAACCATCAAACGTGGAAGAGCAAGTGACGACGTATTCAACGTATAGGCATATTGAGCTTTATCAGCTGGCTGCTTTTTATAACGAATTCCGGTGCGGCGGGCCTGAAAGTCGGTACAGTTACTTGAAGATGAAACTTCATAGTAAGCCTTTTGCCCAGGCATCCAAACCTCAATATCATACGTTTTAAATGCCGCAAAAGAACAATCCTGTGCCGCCAATAAACTCACGCGGTAATGCAGCCCTAATTTTTGCAAGATAGATTCTGCACACGCAAGCATACGCTCATGTTCAGCTTGGGCTTGCTCTGGAGTGCAGACCGTATACGCTTCAACCTTTTCAAATTGATGAATGCGGATAAGCCCACGCTCTGTAGCGCCATACGTGCCAGCCTCTTTTCTGAAACAACTTGTCCACGCCGTAGTGCGTTGCGGCAAGTCCTGCGCAGCAAAAATAGTATCACGGTACAAATTGGTGATATTAACTTCTGCCGTTGGCGTTAAGTACAAATTTTCGTCACTGACCTTGTATACATTATCTTTAAATCGTGGAAAATTGCTTGCATTAGTCAATGATTGCTCAGTTACCAAATAGGGAGGCAGCACTGACTATAACCGTGCTTAGAATTGTTATTGAGCATCATCATGGTTAATGAGTAAAGCATGCGGACAGCATCACCTTTATATAAGGCAAAGTTACTGCCGGTCATGGCAGCTGCGGCTTCAAAATCGAACCAGCCCAACTGCTTACCCAATTCAACATGGTTTTTTGGCTCGAAAGTAAACTTTGGTTGTTCACCAACTACTTTAACTACTTTGTTAGACTCTTTATTGCCTTCTGGAATATCTTCTGCTGGCAAATTTGGGCAGTGTAAATAGAGGTCATTAAATTCAGAATCAACAGTTTCAAAAAGTGATTCTTTTTCTTTAAGTTCTGCGCCGATTTTTTGAGATTCTTGACGAATTTCAGCGGTTATACCACGCTGGGCTTCTTTTGCAAGACGATTTTTTTCTGAACGAAGATGTTCAATTTCGCGTTTAATAGTGGAATGGGACCGTTCAAGCTCTAAAAAGCGATCGACCGGAAAAGTTGGATCTTTTTTTAGAATTAATTGTTTAAACGTATCTGGGTATTCACGAACAAGTGCTAAATCGATCATAGAGGCTCTTTCTTTGAAAATTGTGTCACCCTGAGCGTGTCTCAGGGTCTCTTGGTAAACGGATAAGATCCTGAAACCAGTTCAGGATGACAATTTAAAGAGTACTTGAAAATTTGAAAAGATGCAAAGAAAAAGCCGCTATAAAAGCGGCTTTTTGAAAGGGTAAAAGCTTGATATTTAAAGCAACATCTACTTAAACTTGACGTACAGCTTCTTTGAAGTTTTTACCTGCTTTGAACTTAGGAACATTCGTTTGTGGAAGACGAATTTTTTCTTTAGTTGCAGGGTTAATTCCATTACGTTCTGGACGCTGAGCTAGAGAAAATGTTCCAAAGCCAGACCATTGTAATTTATTACCTTTTTTTAATGTACGCATAACAATGCGAGTTAACGCATCAAGTACACGGGTAATATCTTTTTTGCTGAAAGTTGTTTCTTCGCTTAGCGAATCTATTAACTCAGTCTTATTCATAAGACGCTCCTTGAGATATAGGTTATCGTGAGTTACACTCACATTTCTTTTGTTTGTAACACTGCTTGTGATCAAGTAAACTATGTATCAATTGACTTGCATATGACACATACTTTATTATGACCACTAAAAT
>JBIODT010000285.1:0-1814 GCA_044445305.1 Legionellales bacterium
CTTCATCATTGTCGCGTTAAAGAGATTACAAATATTTTTTGTCCCGTACGAAGGTCCCATACGAAGATTTTTTGTCAGGAATTCTTAATATAAAGTGTATAAATTACGCAATAGGTTTTTCATATGCCTAAATACTCAAATGCTCGTCATTGCGAGCGATAGCGAAGCAATCCAGGGGTTCGAAGTACGACGCTGGATTGCTTCGCTATCGCTCGCAATGACGGGCATTTGAGTATTTGAGCTATTGGGCGCATGAAAAATCTGTTGTGTAATTTAGATACTCTATATTGAGAATGGCTTATTTTTTGTAGGCGAATCTGGTAATAACCACTTAAGTATGCGTATTATATCATAAGCACCTTTAAAACCATTTGAATGGTCAACTAATCATGATTGGAAAAATAGATCAATCGATTCATGTAGTATCACTGGATTTTGATGGGAGCATCAACCACCGGCCACGCATTTGTGAAATCAAACTTCTGGAAGCACTTGGGTCTGATCCAAACCAGATAACCTCTTATGTGAATGCTAATAAACCCTTTATTGAACAAATACGGCAAGAAGGCCAACGCCACGGCAAACAGATTGTATTAGTAGGCTCAAACCGCCAATCTCTTTATACTACTGAGCATAGTAATAGATCCTGTTTTAAAGCGATTCAACAAATTGCAAACTGTCTCCATGCCGAAATGGATCCCTTATTAATGGCAGATCTAGAACATGGTTTGCAAGCAGGTACAAGCTTTGGGCGAATTATGGATGAAAGTTATCGGAGTCTTCATGTACCGTGCCTCGGTGACAATAATACAAAAGTAATGCTGCTTTATGGTCAAATACAATATATTGCTAATAAATATCCTAACGCTCAGATTCAATTTGATTTTTTTGATGACTTATCTAATATTCTTAAGTACTGTGCTAAATATTTTCGTATGAGTACTGATTTAATTCCTAAAAATGTCACTGTGCGTCTTCATCATTACCATAATGCCATGCCGCCGCAGGCGCCAAGTTACATATTAGTTGGTACAGGCAGTGTCAATCCTGACTACGTACTTTGTAGACGTCAGTTGCAACAAGATCTTCTTGCTCAAAACGTCACGCTTAAGTTTGACTCACCGGAGCTAAGTCTTGAAGCAGTTGCAGCTTATTGTAAATTTAACCGCAGATTCATGAATAATATCTTACGTGCCGCATCCACTTCATCATCTGCGTATCGATTGTTTTGTGCAACACCAGCCTTGCGCTCGTATGTTAGCGAACGGATGAGATCAGTCATGGCTGCTTTAGTTGTCCATGTGCGGCAAAATGAAAGCGGCGTACCTGCATCACAACTAGGCATGTTTTCAGCATCAGCAGCGCAAAAACCCACCAGCACTGTAGCAAAGGCTGATTTAAACCTTATAGACAGTCACAGGGTGGATCTAGAGCAAATTATACTTGCGCAATCGCCACTGCCTGCTGTTAAAAAATCTGAGGGCAAGCCTGAGGTTGGTCCTTGTTGTGTGCTTCTTTAGGAACGTGACCGAAATAACTTCCTGTTATAGCATCAAATCTGAGCATCGTCTTAATGCGTTCAGAGCTACTAAAAAACGCCTTCGTACGGGACAAAAAATTATATGGGGTGCTTGAGTGGGCGCGCGCAGTATAACTAACTTCAAGCCCAGTTTGGGTTTTGGGTGGAGCGCGTAGCCTTGATGCAGCGCAGCGTAATCAAGGTTTCTACTCGCCATTTAAATTGTTAAAACCTTGATTACGCTGCGCTGCATCAAGGCTACGCGTTACGCCGTTAACTCATTACCTTTATTCAA
>JBIODT010000286.1:0-1803 GCA_044445305.1 Legionellales bacterium
TCCATCAATATGTGGTCTTATATTGCATAATAAATCCTTATATTTTTAAAATGGTTTATCAATAGGAGTATAATCTGGAGGATATTTATTCCAAGCATAACCGGCGCGCCCCATCGCATAACCACGTGCAAATAAGCTGTTCATATACTGATTATCAAATTCAGTTTTTGCCTCTATACTAAAATCCCTTGGGATATAGGCAAGATTGTAATCAATATTATCTCTCTTCACGTATGTGTAGATACGAAAAAGATCTCCAATCCCTTGAGACTTAGTGAGTGAATCAATTGCATGAAAGATTATCGATTTTAATTGCGGTTTAACATTTTGCCATTCGGGACTAATTTTTCTATTACGAATAACATAGAGATGATGAGTTCGTTTATGTCCTTTCAGATTCTTTGCCTCACTTTCCAATATCTTATGTGGCAAAATCGCATTTTCCGAAAAAATTGCTTGTGATTCAATACCACCATCAACATGCATCTCATTATACATTTTCCCTTTCGCCTTAACTGTGAAATATTGTGGCGGACATGAGGCAGGAAGAGAGGCAGATGCTAGAAGAACTTTACGAAATAAAGAAACTGCTTGCGAAGACTTACTCGCAGCAATTGCCCCCATATCCCATATTACTAGTCGTTGAGCATTAAATTGAGTTGTACCAACAAATAATCGTCTTCCTTTTAAATGTTCTGAAGCAATTTTATTGAGTAAGTTCTGATCAATGGATTTTTCAATTAACTTAATCAATGGTTTGTTATCAGCCAGAGACACTGCTGGAAATAAGTTAGCTAGTGACAACAATATTTCGAGATTGCTGTATTTATGGTAAATGTCTTTATCTGATATCGTGGTATATGCTTTTTTTAGTTGATTGTCATATTCTGGTCCAAGGAATGCATACGGAGCTATTAATGCTCCTGTACTAATACCCGTAACTACTTTAAACTGAGGGCGTTTACCGGTTTTGCTCCATCCACATAAAAGCCCAGCACCAAATGCACCGTCTCGTCCACCACCAGACAATACCAGACTGTTTATTTCTGATTTAAGCCGACCGTGATTATGTGCCATTTCCTGTTTAGCTGCCAGAGAGATGCTCTTTTGTAAACTTTTACTGTGTTCATCACCCCATCCTCTAACATCATGAAATCCTGGCACTTCGACTTGATTTTCGAGTTTAGCAGGTAGAGGATTGTAAGACTCGGTACGTGCACAACCCTGCAGAAAAAGAATGACCATGATGAGTGAAATAAAAGATACAATACGAATTCTTGCGGCAATAGCATGATTTATAGTAAAAAACACTTTGAACATTCCTTGTTGTAATTGCGCTCTTCTCTGAATAATATGGCTAACGTGAAATTATTGCATAATACGTTTGCAAAAGAACTGTCTTTTCTTCATCCATGCTATTTTTAAAAATATAATTTTATTCTTTGAAGAAGTTTGGGTTGAGCTTTATGTAACTCGGTGTAATAACCATGCATGGCGGAAAGCTTTGATTCGAGCAGGGATCGAAAGTTTTCGTTGGCACGATTTACGACACACTTGGGCAAGCTGGCACGTGCAAAATGGTACACCTTTGCATGAGCTACAACAACTGGGCGGTTGGGAAAATTATGAAATGGTTTTGCGTTACGCACACCTTTCAAGTGAGCATTTACAAGTGGTGTCTGAAAGTGTTTATGACACACGACGGGCGATAACCCTTATTGTATATGGTGCGCTCGGAGGGACTCGAACCCCCGACACCTTGGTTCGAAGCCAAGTACTCTATCCAGCTGAGCTACGAGCGCA
>JBIODT010000287.1:0-1785 GCA_044445305.1 Legionellales bacterium
ATCTATAAACATGTCATTTATGGGTTTTGCCACCTTAATATCAATTTTCTTAGCTTTACCACTGGTTTTTCTATCTGAATGGATAGAGAACAAATTTTGATATTGCCTAGGAGCTACCCCTTGAAAAGGAAGAAATATCACCTTATTACTAGCTTTTTCATCGGTCGATATTGAGTCATTATGAAGTCTTAAAGCGAAGCTTTTTTCATATGGCTCAATGTAATACACTCTTTTAATGCCAGCCGCCACAATGTGTCTTGCACAATTATGACACGGAAATGTGGTGACATATAAATCTGCTCCAGCAATACCCATGTTGGGGTTACGAGCAGCTCCCACAATTGCATCCATTTCAGCATGAACTGCCCTACAATACTCTGTTAGCTGTTTAATTTTAGTTTCATTAGCTATTTTACCGGCTAGCTTCATACTATTATCAGCAACATTTTCTAGCATTTTTTGTTTAATCTTTTCTTCTATTTCACTCTCAGTTCCCTCTTTTAACAGACCATTCAATATTACTTTGATGCTATTACAAACCTCAGCCACACCATCTTCAAAGGCAGCATCGTTCAATTGTTTCTGAATTTGTTCTTTAAGCTCTTTCTTGCCAGTATCGTTAGAACAAGCGGAGTACCACATATTAATACATCTGCAATCCTCTGCTTGATCTTCGTAACAATACAGTCCACCACCTGTTTTAGGAACGTCATTACAACCTATTGAAATAATATCCCCTTTCACATTAACAATTGCAGCTCCTACTTGCCTAGAGAGACATGATGATTTTAAAGCGGCTGAATAAGCTACATACATAGCAAACTCAGGTTTTGTTGGTGATATATTGGCACCAAATATTATTTTAAGTATCCGTGCGAGTTCTGCTTCAGCATTCGTTATATTATTGTGAGAGTTATTTATAAAGAAATCCGAAAGATGGATTGTTTTAATAAGCTGCTGGCCACTATCACTGCCTTCCGACTGGTCTCGCTCAATCATTTCAGCGGCATCTATTCTGCTAACTCCCTTGCTTTCTAACCTCTGTGCTCTTAAATCTCGCGGACACAAAACACCAATTAGATAAAACATATTGCGATAAACATGCCTGAATACTTCAACTTCTTCAGGATTTTTAAAACTATCTACTAACCATGCGATTCTAATATCAGGATCTATAGATATTTCTGTAGTACCATCTTCTGATTTTTGTAATAGTATCTTCCCAGATTTTGTGTAAATAGCATCCCTTTCAAGAGCAATATGTTTTATTACAAGTTCAGCAAGAATTCCGGAACCATATTTCTTCCTGAGAAAGTCACCAAGATCTTGAAGAACTTTACCTCTGGTATTTTTGTTTGATTTTAATTGATCATCATCCCCCGTAAAATCAATTTCTTTTTTATATTTTGGAATAAGGTCGATTAGTAAATCACTGATTTTGATTTTAATTACTTGGTAATCATATGGAATAAGATTTCTTTCAAGTTTGTCCGCAATCGTGCTTGTACCTGCACCCACAGCACCACAAAACCCAAAAACAAGCTCAGAATGCCGTCTTTTTTCGATAGTTTCAAGTATATTTTCGCTACCTTCCTTTGATCCAACTACAAAAAGGTTTTTTGCCGGTTCACCCATAAATTATCCGTTCCATCTTTAATTTGATTTACTTATCAAGCCATGCGTATGGCTAATGTAACTGAAACGCCGTTGGCTTCAGTACAATTTACTGAAGCCAACGGCATCATTAATCATTCGTCTTATCATTCTATTCCCTCAGTGTGAAGC
>JBIODT010000288.1:0-1782 GCA_044445305.1 Legionellales bacterium
ATATAACGCTCAACGCGCGACACGGTGTCATTTTCATAAAAACCAACATAGGTTGGATTGTTTTGTAAGCCCTGCAACATGCGATGAACAGCTAACGATGCATGAGATGAATCAATCAAGTTATAACCAGAAGTATCCAAAGATTGAATGGCCTCAGCCACTTTGCTTTGCAGGCCAGGTTCTGTTTTCTTTTCATCCAAGGTAATGATGTGAAAAATGTCTCTATAAATTTTAAGCAGATGCTGTATGCCTTTTAAATAAAAAGTAGGCTCACTGGGCATTTGAACGTTAACATCATTGGTGCCTATCATGATTGCGGTCAGGCCATTAATAAAAGCATTGTAACTGGCATCAGGAGTACGGTTTTGTATTTGTTTCTTTATCGCCAGCGCTTTGACATCACCCGCTTCAGCAAGTTCCACGACCTTCGCTGCAGAAAAAACTGCTTGTGGGTTGGTTTGAATCACATTAGTTGCAGGTGCACCATCAATGGATTGATGCCATTCAAACATGCTTTTATTCGACTCTGATGCGCCAGCATGAAGTAATTTCATAGTGGTTGTTGAACAGTTCTCATTGCCCAAATGAAAGGTTGCTGAATCAAACAAATTACTGGCTTCTTTTAGCATTAAAGGCACATCAAAACCTGTTAAATGTGCATCATTAGAGACACCACGTTTTATTCTATTATGCGCTAATTCTTCAACAGAAAGCGAAGGCGCTATTTTTAACTGTAGCAAATAGGATAAATTGTCTTGTTTTTGTTTTAATAACTTGTCGCGGCAATCACTCAATTCTTCTTGAATTAAAGTAAGATCTTCTATTTGACCTAGGTTTCTATGAATGAGAGTGCTCTCAGCATCATGAAAAGCAAACTGAGCAGGGGGATTGAATGGTTTTTTCTTTGGCGGTTGCTTGCTGCGCCCGTCACGAATGGGTTGTTTAGCCAACTTTTTGAATTGACTCTCAATAACACTGACATGGTTGGCTTTTTTAGAACGCAACAAGTCGCTTAATTCACACTGCTTATTTGCAAGCTGAGTACTTGCGACTGTAATTTCCTGCTGCGTATTATCTTGATACTCTTTAAAACAGACCTGTATTTTTTGGGTATCACTGTAGTTAATTGTTTTTTTATTAATGATTTCTTTTATCAAGTCTGCTACTACTTCATCCGCTTCGTCAAAGGCATTGGCAAATCTTGTAAAAGAAATGACTTCTTGCTCTGTTAATTCGTGTGGGTTCTCATCAGTCGTGTCATTAAGAGATGAAAAAATATCTTTCAAGGATGGCAATAATCCAGTGTCCTGATAAATATTATTATTTAACTCATGAATTTGCTGTTGTAATAAAGAAATCTCAATACGATTTTCTTGAATTAATGCAGCTGCCTTATCAATGTCATTATGCAGGGTTTGTTGTTGTTCGGTTTTTATTTGAATTAATTGTTCTATGTCTTCTTTTAATGCGGCGGCTTGCACCGGTGAAATTTCATTATTAAGCAAAACAGTTGCTAAAATTTGGCGTTCTGATAACTCAGATTTAAAGCGGTTTAATAAAGTTAAAAAATTAGAGTGGATTTTTATGGTTTTACTGTTGGTGATGTTGTCTGAATTAAATTCTTTTGTTTCAGATAAGTAATTACAAATCAGCAGGTTAAGAGCATCGATCTCTGTCGGCAAATTATATTGTTTTACTTTCAAATCTAAATAATTTCTGCGCAATAAATCCGGTTCTATGACTGCGGCATCAATGACAGCAGCAGGGGGCATGGCCATGATG
>JBIODT010000289.1:0-1722 GCA_044445305.1 Legionellales bacterium
CCTAAGTTCAAGTATCAAGTGCAACACGGTTAGCCAATTTTAGTTTTGGGGATATCCCCAAAACTAAAATTGGCTAAGAATCCTAAACTTCGTGTTGCATGACATCAAAATATAATCATCTTAGCCAAGTCCAAAGGTATCAAATAGAGGCTTTAAAACAAGCAGAGCAGAACCAAACCCAGATAGCCAAAATACTGGGTGTTAATAAAAGTACCATTAGCAGAGAATTAAAGCGAAATAGTGTTCATGGCGCTAAGCCACCTGATAAATACAAAGCATTACAGGCCCAGCATTTTGCCGATAAACGAACCTATAAAATGTATGCATTTAAATCCTCCAACAAGGCTATAGAAAGGCGTATTGTGTGGCTTTTGTGTGCTGGCTGGAGCCCTGAGCAGATTGCCTGCTGCTGTGCCCAAAGGGGCATTGACATGCTTTCCACAGAAGGTATTTATCAATGGATATATCAACAGAAGCGATTCCCTGTAGATTACACCAATTACCTGCGGCGTCATCATCGAAAAAGACGGAAAAGAAAACTGGTCAATCAACCCAGGACAATCATCAAAGATAAGGTCTCTATACATGACCGACCCAAAGAGGTAGATGAGCAACTAAGATTTGGGGATATGGAAACAGACCTTGTTAAATGCCAAAATGGTTATCTGATTACCATCACAGAACGAAAATCACTCTTCAACTATATCGTTAAAATACCCAATAAAGAAGCCATGACCATCCAAAATGCCATCATAGAAACACTCGCTCCGGTCAAAGCCTCAATACATACTATTACGAGCGATAATGGTACCGAATTTGCCAATCATCAAGCTATCTCTAAAGCCTTGGAAGTACCCTGGTTCTTCGCAGACCCATACTGCTCACAGCAAAGAGGCTGTAACGAAAACCAAAACGGACTTATTAGACAATATTTCAAACGCGATACAGACTTAAATGACTGTAGCGATCAACAAATAAATAGTATCCAGAAAAAATTGAATCACAGACCCAGAAAAAAGAACAACTTTCTATCACCTTCTAAATTATTATCTTCACATCATGTTGCACTTGCTGCTTGAATTCAGCGATTGACTCATTATTCAACTTTGATTATAAATAAAAAGCACATGACAAATACAAACACACTGACAGAAAAAACAGTAGCAGAAATAGTCGCAGAAGATTACAGGACCGCAGAGATATTTAAAAGGCATGGAATTGATTTTTGCTGCGGAGGCAAAAAAACCATTGATAAGGTCTGTGCCGAAAAGAAAATAGATCCCGAAAAGTTGGAGCATGAACTCTACCTGCTGCAAACAGCTCCGGTCAATGCACAACAAAATTACAATGACTGGAAACTTTCATTTCTGGCTGACTATATCGTAAATGTCCACCACAAATATGTAGATGATAATCTCAGCTTAATTTCGGAGTTTGCCAATAAGGTCGCTAAAGTACATGGCCAGCATAATACTGAAACTGTAGAGATCAATACACTCTGGAAAGCAGTATCAGATGAGCTGACGGTCCACATGAAAAAAGAAGAACTCGTATTGTTCCCTTTTATTAAAGCGCTGGAAAGATATATGTCTGGCGAATCGAAAGAGCTTCCACCCTATCACTTCAGCAGCGTTGAGAATCCCATACGAATGATGGAAGATGAGCATGAATCTGTAGGAACTTTAATGCACCAGATCGAAAAATTGTCAAACAACTTTACAC
>JBIODT010000290.1:0-1706 GCA_044445305.1 Legionellales bacterium
GATTAGTATAATGAAATTATTGGTGATAGTTCTATGTTTATTAAGTGAGCGTTATTTGATGCATTCAGTATCTTACCAGCGATTTTCCTGGTTTGATTCTTATTGGAAAAAAATCACTAAGAGCATGGAATCATACAAAGCATTTGCTAGTCCCTGGTCGCTGTTAACAGCCATTATGGTGCCTGTTGTTTTTATTGTATCGGTTATTTATATAGTGCTGCATGGCGTTTTCTTTGGGTTGCTAGGTTTACTGCTCAGTACTCTTATTTTGCTCTACTGTCTTGGGCCACAAAATGCTTTTTACCCTATTTCTGACAATAATTCTGAACTTCAAAACCCTGTTATGGTAGGGAGCTACTTTGCTGGCGTGAACAGTCAATTATTTGCTGTATTATTTTGGTATGTCATTGCTGGTCCAATTGCTGTTTTAATCTATAGATTGTTCTTTTTATGTCAGAATGCGGATCCAGTGAAGAAAGCAGCAGTTATGGTTACTGATGTATTGGAATGGCTACCGGCACGATTGACGGTGTTGCTGTTATTAATAGTTGGTAATTTTCAACGCGGTATGCCTCCATTTGTGCGATTTTTCTTTTCTAAGCCAGCGGTCAACAAGCTAATGTTAAGTGAGTGTGGCATGCAAGCAGTTCGCATCAGTGAAGCCGAAGAAATTCCTATGCCAGTGGCTGAAAGCTTGGTAGAGCAAGCATCGGTTGTGTTTTTAGTTTTTATTGCTTTATGTACATTAGTTGCTTGGTTGTAAGGTATGAATTTTTATAATAACCCATCTACATTGTGCCTTCGCTTAACCAATGCGCGCAGCATCATGAATGGGATGTCCCTTGGCAGAATCGTTGCGAATGGTTTGCGTTTTTTATGCTGTGTCACTCTCGTTTGTCTTTCCGGTTGTGCCAAGCAACCAATACCTTCAGTTCCATCTTTTGTAACGAACCAATGCAAAATGAGCTGTACTCAGCGTTTTGCAACTTGTCAAAAAAAGTGTGTTAATAATTGTTCTAGATGTACTGCCAAAGCCAATTTTTCTGCATCAGTACAACAAGAAAAACAAGCACATGAAGTACAAATACAAGGTGGATTTATCACTCGTGAGTTGAAATCCTTCCGCGATCCATTACAATGCCGCAAAATAACGTGTGACTGTGCTGCTGATTTAAATACATGCAGCCAAGCTTGCACAGGTGTAATTAGCAAACAATTACGAACTGTACCATACTGTACTTAGAACCTCGGGGAACTCTTTCATGGCAAATGAAAAAAATGGCGACATCGATCCTATTGAAACACGTGAATGGCTGGATGCCTTGCAAGCTGTATTTGCCAATGATGGTGCAGAGCGTGGTGCCTATATTTTACAACAACTGTTAAATAAGGCGAATACAGAGGGCGTGCAATTAGCCAGCTCCGTCAAAACGCCTTATAGAAATACAATAAAAACCCACGATGAGAAACAAATGCCACCTGATCAGGGTATAGGCAAGCGTATTAGTGCTTTGATTCGTTGGAATGCAGTTGCTATGGTCTTACGGGCAGGCAAGTATGCGTCTGAGTTGGGTGGGCATATCGCCTCTTACGCATCCTCATCAACTTTATATGAAGTTGGATTTAATTCGAAATCTTCGTTCAATACTTTGTTCAAGAAATATACCGGATTGACCCCGAGCGAGTTCAAGAAAAAAAATCTGGAC
>JBIODT010000291.1:0-1669 GCA_044445305.1 Legionellales bacterium
CATATTTATGGTTAAATACATTTTAATAAGAACATCATAAAGGGTAATTTAAAATCTTTTACCTAAATAATAACTCTGTGTATGGGAAGTTCATTAATTACAATTGCAATCGCCGAAGACCACAATCTTGTGCGTAAAGGATTCATTCATGTTATCCATGAATGTAAATACTATAAAGTAATAGCCGAGGCGGATAATGGCCTGGAACTTATCAATAAAATTGCTGCGCTTACTGTGCCACCTGATGTATGCATAGTTGATATTTGTATGCCGGTATTAAATGGCTATGATACGGCACATTCATTGAAAGCGAACTATCCGAAAATGAAAATTTTAGCACTCACGCAATTTGATGAAGAATATTCCATAATCAGCATGATTCAAAATGGTGCCAATGGCTATTTATTGAAAGGTTGCACGGCTAATGAGTTACATGAAGCCATTAGTTCAGTTCATTCCAATGGATATTATTATTCTCAAACTGCGTCTGAAAAAGCTTTTGCAGTTGTGCAAAATAACCACTTACCTGAACTCACTCCGAAAGAACATGAATTTCTTTGCTTATGCCCCAGCGATTTACGGGATGATGAAATTGCGGAGATAATGAATATCAGTGTCCATACCGTACATGAATATCAAAAACATGTCAGTAAGAAACTGCATATCCATAGCAGAAAAGACCTTGCGCTGTTTGCAGTATATTCAGGCCTTGTATCTGTACATAAAATGTCTAAGAAAACTACCGCTAAGAAAGTTCATAAAGCTTAGATGCAATATTATAGCAACTAATTTCTTACATCTTTTATTTTACTTTTGCCAAAGTCAATATATATTGTATGCCGGATACTATTATCAAAATTGCAATTGCTGATGATTTGGGGCTTATTCGCTCCGGTATTATCACGCTTCTCAACTTACGCAAGTACAATAAAGTGATTCTGGAAGCGAAGGATGGCATAGAGTTGATTAATCAATTATCTCTGCTTAAGCAGTTGCCGGACATTTGCATCATTGAAACGAACAACAAGATTTTAAACAACTACCAAACTTTAATTGACTTACAAAAACTCTTTCCACAAATAAAAGTATTGGCGCTTTCCTGCTATGACCTGAAATACACCGTTATCAAAATGATTCAGCATGGAATACGGGGGTATCTATCAAAAAAAATCAGCACTAATCAGTTTCTTTCCGCCATCGAGGATTTGCACAAAAATGATTATTGCTATTCTGAAATTGCCTCTGAGCATACATTTGAGACAGCACGGCAGGTAAAACTTCCTGAGCTTACCTTCAATGAATTACAACTACTTTCTTTTGCCGCTGATAGATGTAACCAAAACGAATTATCTGCTGTTAAGTTCATACAAGAAGACAAATCTGAGGACATCTATTATCCAATTATTAAAAAACTAATGCTCCATGACCGGCTTGGGTTGTTTCACTATATGGCGCAATCCGGCTTAGTTGCAGAAAGGCATTTTGTATAGACCGGGTATAAAATTTGAATAGTTCCCCTGTAAATTTATTATTGATTTAAGTTACTAAAAAGGCTCAACTATTGTCGAGCCTTTGTTATACATGGTAATAATTTATGAGAGTGCATTTTAAACTGTGTCAACCCATCCTGTATGTCCTGCCTGCCCCAAGAGGCAGGCAGGACATACAG
>JBIODT010000292.1:0-1668 GCA_044445305.1 Legionellales bacterium
ATAATACATAGGCTTCCTGTCATTAGGGCCAGCATGCTGGCCAGTGCAATGGCTTTGTCCGTAGAGCCATTGGAGAGAGGGAGGATTGTCGTGGCAATCAGTCCCGCTAAAGCGGAGTCTGGTCCAAGTACTAGAATCCGGCTAGGTCCGAATAGAGCATAGATCAATAGCGTTGAAATCGTTGTATAAAGTCCATAAATCGCAGGCAATCCAGAAGCTTCTGCATAGCTCATACCCACAGGAATCAAGATTGCTGTCAGCACCAGCCCCGCACTGAGATCAGATACGAGCCATTTTGATTCATAGTGGCGCAGCATTGATAGCCCAGGTAACCAACTCATGATTCTATCGAAGCGTGACGATGATATTTGTGCAGTCATCAAGCTTTCCCTGAGTAAGTATTAAGTATGAGCAGCCTAGCGTCATTTCTAATGATAGAATTTTTTTTAAGGTGTAAACTAAACGCTGTTTTAGTTTTACTATTTTGTAGTCTCATCAGGACTGCGAATTAGCAATACCGGTTGATTTGCGCTTCTAATCACTTGCTCTGCGACGCTACCGAGAAATAACCGTCTGATACCGCGCCGACCATGCGTACCGATTACGATCAGGTCGACACCGGTATCATTGGCAACCTTTAGAATAGCTTGCGCAATATCATTATGCCCAGACTTGAAGCCCAAATCGATAAGTTGAGTTTTGAATTGAATCGGACTTTGTTGATGGGCTATGGTTTCGGCATTTTTTAAGATTTGTTCAGCTTGCTTTGCAAACGCTGCATGAGCTTCTTCAAAATTAAATGCCAGTGCATCTGGCGTGTTATAACTTTGCAATGGATTATCGAGTATGGTCACAGCAGTAATGCTTGCGCCTGTGGCTGCAAACTTAAGCGCTTCGTGCAAGGCAAGGTCGGATGTCGCGCTACCATCGAGAGCGAGTAGGATATGCTGATACATGATTTGGATCTCCTTATAACTTCGAGTAACTTAATTTTAATGGCGCGAGGAAAACATTTATAAAGTCGAGATAAAGACTCAAGGCTCCTAAGATGGGCTCACGATTGCGAGGCTCACAGTCAGGACAAACGGTATAAAAACGTTTTTCAATTTTTGAAGTATTAAAAGCAGTCAGGCTTGAAAAAATCACAATCCCAACTGATGAAATGATCAGGTCAACGGGGGAGGTTCTTACCCAGAAGTTGATAAAGCCTAATACGAGAATGCCGACGATGCTCAGGAGTAGTAAGGTTCCTCTCCGAGTCAGACTACGCTTGGTGAAGAAGCCAACTAAACTTAAAATAAAAAAAGCAGCAGCAATGGCAAAGAATGCTTTGGCAATGCTATCACCAAGATAAACCTGAAAAATTCCAGCAAATGAGAATCCAATCAACACCGCAAACATTAAAAAATAAAACTTAGCAGTTGGAATTCGAATGTGCTCAGTATGGGCACTTAAAGTGACAACAATGATAAGCGGAATAGCAAGAAGCGTTGGTAAAATAAAAGGTTCTGTTGCAAGAGTTCGGTATAAAGGACTATTGGCGCATAAATAAGCAATTAGTCCACTCATCAATAATCCAAAGGTCGAGCCTGTAAATAAAACTGTGTAAACGTCAAAATCTGAGTACCCTTAAATAAGGGAAAGATGGAGACATTAACAGTGGAACAC
>JBIODT010000293.1:0-1658 GCA_044445305.1 Legionellales bacterium
AATGTCAAGGAATTGTTATTATTGGTAGTGGGTCAGTTTAAAAGTCTAAGGAAAGTCTTCAATCGGATGACGACTTGATTCTAGAACATCTTTAAAAACTATTTCTGGATTCTTTCTTATATCAGACATTGTCTTAATAATTGTATTAATTGGTGGATATCCCCACTCTTTAGGTATTTCTGAATACCATCCGTCTTCACCCTGAACGGCATATATCCAATATGCCCGATTTCTAATACAGTCTGGGCAGGTTACTGTTATCCATCCGAACAATCGGTCTTTTGGCTTTATTAAAGCTGCGACTTGGGGAAGAGTTGTAAATTGTTGAGGCACTAAATATTCTTCTTTTCTCATCGACGTTCCATTAAAAGAATATGTTTTTGACATAGGAAGAACATCAATTCGCCCTGGTAAGTCTAAATCCCACATAACGATAGTGTATTGAGGATCTCGAACAACAACGTTATCAGCAGATATATTTCTTAAAACAATTGCAAAACTCTTCTTGTAAACTAATTGAACAGCTACATCAGGTTGCTTGAGATGCTCACGATTTAAATAATGATTACCAAATATTGTAATGGCTGTAGCCAGTGTAATCACAACAAGTGTCGCTCGCAAAATTATCTTTCTTTGTTTATGTCTCTTTAGCAAGTCCCATGTCAGGAATTTACATAGAAACAATACAAACCCTACAAAAAAGAATGAATCTGCAATATAAGGCGAACTGGAAGTCATAAATGATATGCCTCCGCCCAACATGAAAAGAACAAAAGCTCCAATGACAACCCATGACCATATCCATTGCCACAATGTTTTCTGATTTTCGCTTGGGATTGAGTTATCAGTAGATGGTTTAACAATCGGCATATCAGGAGATCGTAATATTGCAGGCTTTGTTTTTCCCTTATGCCTATTTTTTTTGTGGCCCATGAAGGCAGTTTATCATTTTCCCTTCCTGTGTCAAAACAATAATCACGAAAAATTTCAAACTGACCCACCACCTTATTATTGGGGGCGTCTTTCCCGCGTGGACGAGAATGCGGCTATCTTCGTTAATCATGCTCTGACGCTATGATAATCCGGAGTGCCATCTTCATTTAGAAATCTTTAGTTCTTTCAATTTAACTATTCCGTATTTTCGGATTTCTTGATTTAATTGATTATACGGACACTCTATGACGTCGTAAAATCTCGATTTTATCTAACATATTGATATTTGAAATCTCTCGTGCTATAGTCCCATTTATGTACTCACTGGTTATGCCATAAATACCATATGCCTATCGAATATAATGACATACGAGATTTTGCGTACCATGAAGCAGGTCATGTGGTATTTTCATATTTCTTGGATGTCAAATTTGAAAAGGTCAGTCTAGCAAACTGTGAGGAAACAGGGGGTTGTGTTGAGTATTTGCAAACGCAAGCAAAACTTGACGCTATCGAGTGTGAAGAGTGTAGACAAAGAATTATTCCTGAAATATGGGCGAAAATCTCACTTTCTGGCCCTCTATCGATTGAGTGCTATAGTTAGTTGAAATTTTAAGTAGCGGCTCCTACAATGGTAACGTTTCGTTTTCGAGGACAAAACCATTACCGAGAGAGGAGCCGTTATGGGAAGAATAGTACAGATCAAGAAGAATGGCAAGGTCAAA
>JBIODT010000294.1:0-1622 GCA_044445305.1 Legionellales bacterium
GTTGAGTATTTTTGAAAGTGGGGCGATCTTGACCTATTTAGCAGAAAAACATGGCAAATTTCTAGGTTCATCAAGTACAGATCGCTATAAAACTTTGGAGTGGTTGTATTGGCAAATGAGTGCAATTGGGCCGATCTTTGGGCAGCTAGGATTTTTTGCTGTTCGTTCTGAGGAAAAGTCGCCATTAGCGATTCAGCGGTTTATTGAGGAGTCTGATCGCTTGCTAAGTGTCTTGGATAAGCAACTCAGCATATCTACTTACGTGGCTGGAGAAGGTTATACCATTGCTGATATTGCGATCTATCCTTGGGTATTTGCAGCAAAGACTTTTCTGAAAGATGTTCTAGTAGATAGTTTTGCAAATAAACCAGCGTTAGGGCGTTGGCTGGCATTAGTTGAGAGTCGTCCAGCGGTGCAACGTGGTATGCAAGTTCCGCAGGTTTAACATCGTAAAATGTTATTTAATCATCATAATTTGAGATTTCGATGAGATTTCCATCGGGATCACGACAGTAAATAGAGGTGATTGAGCCTGTTGCACCTGTTCGAGCAACAGGACCTTCTTCTATAGAGATATTCTGGTTTACGAGATGGTGAATAACATTTTCTATTGGAGTCTCTGTAATAAAACATAAGTCAGCAGAACCTCGAGTGGGTTGTGCAGCATGTGGTTTGAGCGGCGCATCAGCTGGATGAAGATTAATTTTCTGTCGACCAAAAGTGAGTGCACGTCGATTTACACCAAAAGAAACAGATTCCATTCCAAGTGCATTGATATAGAATTCTATGGTCTTTTCAATATTTTGCACCGTTAACACCAAGTGATCTAATCGATCTATTTTCATCATTTCCCCCTCTATTTGTTAAGAAGCGAGTGAACAAACACGTTCCCTGTTAATGAACATTTATTGTCTGAGTTGTACGCTTTAATTTCGATACATCAAATCCTTGACGGCGCGCTTCATCCATATAGCTTTGATAGGTTGTTTCGCTGATTTGTGGCGTACGAGATAATATCCAAAGATATTTATGTTCTGGATTTCCAACTAAGGCAGTTTGATAATCAGCATCAATTTTTAAAATCCAATACGGTGCGCGCCCTACTGGTAACCAGCGTAAAAATTTTGGTAAAAAGGTGACTTGCAGTTTACTGTTGCTCGCATCAACGGGCGTAGCTTGGCCAATTGACTGTATGACAGTCCCATCTGATTTTCGGCATTGATTATCGACAATGATTTTTGATGAGTCGGCTTTATCGACACCATAAGTTGCGATGACATCGCTGGCACAGTGTCGTTGAAAATACATTGGAAAACGCGCAATTTCATACCACTTTCCGACATAGTGATTGATGTCAATTTTTTGAACTGGGGTAACAGGTGGCGTTTTTGGTTCATTATCTGCTGCTTTGACTTGTAGCGCTAAGGCGAATGTCGCGAGTGCTAGACTTAGAATTCCTAAATTTGATTTTTTCTTAATGTCGTAGTGCATGTCGTTAAACCTTGATAAGGATTTTTATAAATTTGCATTTAATATCCAAGCGTTACAAAGTTATTTATTTCATAGAGTCTTATATTACTTTAACTAATATAGTATTTTTTTTTCACTCATTTTTAGGTGAA
>JBIODT010000295.1:0-1613 GCA_044445305.1 Legionellales bacterium
ACATGCTATATTGTCTAGCATTATATATCTCATCCTGTGATATATCAGTTTATTCACAACGCATCATATATTTTCTCATACTCTTTTGCCATTATTATTGGATTCCCATGAGTGTTGACAAATGATATTACCATTTGTTCTATTAATTGTTTTGTTTCATCAGGATTTTCAATAATAGTCATAACATATCTTGAAGCAGTTTCTGCATCAGACGGATTAAATATATACCCCGTTTTGCCATGCACAATCAACTCATCAATTCCAGACCCTTTATAATTACTGCAAACTATGGGCAAACTACTTGCTTGAGCTGCCATAATACTCAAAGGGACGCCTTCAAAGTGCGAAGTGAATAGAAAGATTTTCATAAGCTTTAAATACAGAGGGATCCGGTCGGAAGTAATAAATCCCGTGACAATAAACCGGTTTCCGATTCCGAGTTCTTTTGATAATTGAGTAGCCTTTTCTTTCAGGTCACCATCTCCAACCCACAAGAAAAATGCATCTGGGACATCCCTTAAAACCATTCCAGCAATCCGGACAAAAGTAAGAGGATCTTTACGTTCGGACATATAACCTATTGTCCCAATTACAAGTGCATCATCAGGAATATTCAGTCCTTTCCTAATGGTTGACACTTCATCTCTCTTAATATTTTCGTAATCTGAAGTATTCATACGTGTTGCAATTACTACTCCTTTACTTTCTTTAGCCAACTTATTCTTTATGCCAAATTCTTTGTCAAATTCTGTACAAAACGTAACAATGTTAGCCCTGTGGCAAATAAATTTTTCAAAACAATAAAACAATTTCTTAAAAATCCATTTGTATTTTTGTTCGTAACGCCAAGAATGGCCTGTATAGATTATAGGTACTGATAATCCAATTGCAGCAATACAGCCAATAAAGCCGGCACGCGCAGTATGAAGATGTAATAATTCGATACCTTTTGTAGTTATAAGATGTCGTAGTCGTAATGTTTGTGGCAATATAGTAAGTATAGAATACTTCACAGGTAATATGTGCCTAATTATTGAGGAGTTAATTATTATCCCTGACAATTTGGCACCAGAAACAGTCATATGAAATTCATATTTTTCTTTGCTGCATAAACGAATAAGTTCATTAACATAGCTAGAAACTCCACCCGGCAGATCATCAGCTCCCATAACAAGTATTTTTTTTCTTCCCATTTCAGATATCCTACAGATTTGTTAAAATACAACTTCGCATTTCGCAGTTATTTGCCCGATTGTGGAACTGCTACAATACAATCACAATCAATTTCTATTTTATAGTTCGGATTAATTTCCAACAGCTTGCTCATTGTTCTGTCAAGAGTAGGGTACCCGTGTGTTCCTTTAAATAATCGAGCATCATCAATAAGAATACAATGTGAATAATTACCTTCATTTTTGATAATTTCCAATTCAGCCAATATTGGACTTTCAATATCACCGCAGGCAGTACCGCTTCCGCTATAATGGCCATCTAACCAAAAAAGAATGCGGCCGAAAGATTTTTCAATCATTTTCTTTAGTTCAGAAGAGCTATCCCCAAATAAAATAGTCACATTATCATTATTTAAAAATGCCCTCTTATTGTAATTAAAA
>JBIODT010000296.1:0-1597 GCA_044445305.1 Legionellales bacterium
GGACGGAGAAGCCCCAATCTATGTGCGTATTACAGTGGATGGGCAGAGGGCAATGTTTTCTTTAAACCGTCACATACATCCTGACAAATGGTCGTCAGAGGCGGGCAAAGCGAAAGGTATAAAAGAGGACATTAAGGAGCTTAATAGTTATATAGATACTGTCCGCAACAAGATTAAAGAGCATCAGAGGGACTTGCTCGATCATGATAAGCTCATTACAGCCGAGAATCTTAAAAATGCCTTCTTAGGGCTGCATGTTAAGAAATATACCCTTTTGCAGCTATTCGAGCATCACAATAAAGAAATGGGGGAAAAAGTGGGGAAAGATTTCTCAAAGAACACAATGACCAGATATGATACTACCCTGATGCATATCAAGAACTTTTTGAATGAAAAATATGCTAAGTCTGATATTTTTCTCTCAGAATTGGAATACAAGTTTATCACAGACTTGGAGCACTGGTTTAAAACAGTTCGGAAATGCAATCATAATTCTACCCTCAAGTACATTCGCAATTTTCGCAAGATCATAAATATTGCAGTGTCTAATGATTGGTTGGTCAAAGACCCATTTATGAAGTACAAATCTAAATTGGAGGAGACTGAGCGGGACTTTCTGAGTGCAGACGAGTTACAGACAATTGAAAAGAAGAAATTTGCTATAGCCCGTCTTGACGAGGTTAGGGACGTTTTTGTGTTTGCTTGTTATACCGGGCTTGCCTATGTTGATTTAGTGAATCTCACATCTGACAATATTAAAAACGGTATTGATAAACAAACTTGGCTTTTTACCCATAGGACAAAGACCAAGATTAAAAGTAATATCCCTTTGTTGCCACCTGCTTTGGCCATTATCGAGAAATACAAGAACCACCCGGAGGCCAGACGCGCCGGGACGTTATTTCCACCCAAGAGCAATCAAAGGCTTAATTCATATCTAAAGGAAGTAGCCGATTTATGTGAGATCACAAAAAATCTGACCTTTCACGTGGCCCGTCATACATTTGCTACCACTGTTACACTGACCAATGGAGTGCCTATTGAATCCGTTAGCGCCATGTTGGGCCATAATAGCATCCGTACTACTCAGATTTATGCTAAGGTTGTAGAGAGGAAAGTGAGTGATGATATGGCCAAGTTAAAAGGTAAACTATTCAAACATTCTAAACGCCTCAAAGTTGTAAACGACTGATAGGATAGAGTAGTTATAATTCAACATTCGCTCATGGCTAAAAAAACACCATTTAAGAAACAGCAGCGTGATGCATTAGGGAACGTTATACATCCTACAACCTTTTCTTCCATAGATGTTAACGATCATATCCGTCGCTGGCAACACACGTATATTTTTCAATATTTCGATACGGAACGCCAAGATCATTGGCCTTACTTTGATCTCTTTACTGATCTTGATAAAGAGTTAGAAATTGCAAAAAAGCGTAAAGACTTTAAAGAGGTTCATTTGTTTCAATTCCCCGAAAAGCACACGGATAGAGACATTTACTATCATAACTGGCTGTTACAATTATTCCATACTCATTTTAGTGAGGTATTCAATCTACAGGCTTTTCGGCAGGGGTATGGGCCAGATTTCAAC
>JBIODT010000297.1:0-1566 GCA_044445305.1 Legionellales bacterium
ACAATATGCGGCGTGGAAAATAAATTTTGCAGAATTGATAGTAAGTGCTATTACATACAGTTGTTTCGGCTGTGTATTTTTGTTTTATCCAAAAAAGCAAACAAGCCATGAATGACCAATATATCATACCCTTATTTGTAGCCGGGTCTTTGTTGCTAACCTTGTTTGCATTTTTCCTGGTGGCGTACCTAATTGTTCAAAAACGTAAACAAAATACCTACCAGCTTGAAAAACAGCGGATGATTTTTGATCATCAAACCAATATACTGCGGACAAAACTGGAAGAAAAGGAGAACACGATGGATCAAATATCGAAGGAACTGCATGATAATGTCAAATCTGTTTTGGGGTATGCCCAAATGAGCATGTACAATATAGCAGACCTTGCAACTAATAATGAACAAGCCTTAATAATAGATAAGACCAATAAAATAATCGGGGATGTAATTGATGATCTTCATAATATCAGTCATTCGTTAAACAGTAATTTTATAAAGAATATTGGTTTGGTCGAGACGATTACAAAAGACTTAGAGCATATTCAATTGTCGAAAAATATTACCTACACTATAGAAGTAAAAGGAGATGTAATTTCTTTAGACCCGGAAAAGGAATTGCATATATATCGCATAGCTCAGGAAGCAATTCAGAACAGCATTAAGCATGCAAAAGCAACTAATCTTAGCTTTATGCTTAATTATGAACCGGATTTATTTACGATGAAAATAACAGATAATGGAATAGGCTTTGATAAGAATAAGATTTATGAAATGAAGGGGCTTGGATTTCTCAATATGTTTCAACGGGCAAGGTATGTTCATGGTTCACTTAAAGTTGAATCTGTGCCAAATAATGGAAGTGCTATTACTTTGACCATAAAACCGGGTATAGATGGAGCCAATAATTAAAGTAGCAGTAGCAGATGACCATGAAATAGTCAGGAAGGGAGTGATGGAAATTATTCTTTCTTTTGGAGGATTCAGCATAGATATAGAAGCAAGTAACGGCAAGGAGTTATTTAATCAATTATCAGCGGCTGAAACATTGCCTGACATTGTAGTTATGGATATCAGCATGCCTGTATGGGACGGATATGAGACACTTGACGCCATAAGAAAGAAGTGGCCAGAAATGAAGGTACTGATTCTGACCATGCACAAACATGAGTTTGCCATTATTAAAATGTTCAGAAGCGGGGCAAATGGCTATTTATTAAAGAATACCCCACCCAAAGAATTACATAAAGCTTTGAAAGCAATTTTTGATACAGGGCTTTACTTCTCTGAAGTAGCTTCAAGTAATTTATACCATAGACTGCAATATTCGAATATTATACCTTTGTTGAGCGAAAAGGAAATGCAATTACTCAAATTTTGCCACACTGATTTAACATATAAAGAGATTGCAGGTAAAATGAATATTTCTGAACGAAGTGTTGCGGGATATAGAGTTAATCTATTTGAGAAATTAGGTGTCAATAGCAGAGCAGGACTTGTTGTTTGTGGAATACAAATGGGGCTTATACCAGTTGAATAAAACTTAGGTAATGAGATATTTGATTTATCT
>JBIODT010000298.1:0-1550 GCA_044445305.1 Legionellales bacterium
CCCAAAGGTGACAGACCATCTTTAACTTGTGCGTCACATCGTCCCAAAACCAGATGCAAAGGTTTTTCAGGCTGAAGACGACTAACAGGAATCAGCAGCCTCCAACGATGTGGCCGATTATGAAGCTGAAACAGCACCCCGATAAACTGTGCATCCGATGGAAACTTTTCTCGCAAACGAATGATTCGATTCGGTAATAAAATCTGCTCACGAAAAGGCAATGCGTTATCACTCGTCTCAGCTAAACCAATTTGAGCGAATGCGGCACTGTCTTGCAGTGGATAGAGGCGAAAAATAGTACTCAACCCTCTTCCCTGCGCATCTCCATTCGCATCAGGTGTTGTCTCAACGACAAAGTCAACGACTTTAGGCAGTTGACTTGCTGCAAATGCCTTTGCTGCCTTCTCTTGATCCTGAGCCGCCTGCTCTTCCGGAGACTTCTTAAGCCCGACAGCAACCATAACACCACTAAAAAAACCACCAGAAGATGGCTTTGTATTATCAGCACCCTGCTCTACCATGGCATCGCTGACACTCGAACCAGTGGAATCAAAAGTTGATCCTGCGGCATTTGAAACTTTGTCAGCTACTGTTTTTTTTGCATCTGCAATCATTCCAGTACCATCACCATTTCCAGATACTGCACTCGACAATTTTGTTGTTACCGAAGACTTAAGTGAACCAAACGTTCCAGAAACTGCATTACTTGCTACATCTTTAGTCTGAGAATATCCAGCGGATGCAAGAGATGAAATAGCAGATTTTGAACTAGAAACAGGATCCGCTGTCATTGTTTTTCCACTAGAAATAATTTGACCAATTGAATCATCTGATCCCATAGCATTTGACGACGTCGACATCGACTGACATCCAGCCAGTAAAAAAATAGATAAGATATTTGTTATAAAAACGATATAAATCAGACGCATCTTCTTCCTATTTAATAAAAAAACACACCTAAAAAATTACGATATTTTTTCTAGTATTATCCAAGCGTTCCATTATTGACAATAGAACATGACAAAAAGTTTAATTTTTTGTTCACATATTGTAATTATCATCAGTCTATCGGTTATATAAATCAAAGTAGAATCGAATGTACAAATAGGGGTTGTTCTGACTACCTAATGTACAATATGATCATACCATCTGGTTAAACTGAATTATGATTATATTTCATAGCATGTGTTTCATACTAAATTATGATTATGTTTCATAACGCATGTTGATCCAATTTTAATAACCAAATCTTGTTTTTTTATAATAGGCATCAAATGTCATCGGAGTGGTAATGAATAACTTCAAAGTTGGGGGTTGCTTGACTTTAGCAGCGCTTCTATCTCTTGGTATCAGCGGATGCTCATCAACAAAAGAAAAAAATGCATCTGAAAAAACCAGAATGCTCGGTGTCCCCTCAGCGACTATTGAAACTGACCCTCAGATTCTAAGCCTTGAAGCGGCTGTACGAAAAACCCCAGATGATCCTGAAGCTTGGGAATAGCTTGACCAAAGCCTACTTTGATAACAAACAATATGACAAAGCAGTGCAA
>JBIODT010000299.1:0-1507 GCA_044445305.1 Legionellales bacterium
GAAATGGATAAACCTAAACCAGTCCCTTCACCTACAGGCTTGGTGGTGTAGAACGGATCAAATATTTTGGCGAGCACTTCTGGGGACATCCCTTTACCCGTATCTTGCACTGAGATATGAACATTATTTTCATCTGCCCATGTTTTGATCAAAATTTTTCCATTACCCTCCATTGCTTGAGCCGCATTGGTGAGTAGGTTTAATAGGACTTGATTGATTTGTGACGGGGCACAAGAGATTTTCGGTAATTCACCTAACTGCTTAATCACTTGGATGCGATTTTTAAGAGTATTTTTAGCAATCAGCAAGGAGGAGTTTACACAGTCATTAAGCGATACACTGTCCGTCATAGCTTGATCTAGACGGCTAAAGTTTTTGAGCCCAAGGACAAGTTCATTAATCTGCTCCAAGCCATAATTGGTATCGTTAAAGATTGCAAGCATATCCTCAAATAACAAATCAGGTTGAATCACATTTTGCAGGTCATCCAGTTCTGCAAGTTTTTCTGCTATCGCAACGTCATTACCTTCAGGTGATAAGATGACATTAACAAGATCTTGATGCATACCATTCATTTGACGTAATTGTTCAATAAACTCTTGAACAATTTCAACATTATTTTTGACGTAGCCTAATGGCGTATTAATTTCATGAGCTACACCTGCAACCATCTGTCCTAGAGATGCCATTTTTTCGGATTGCACAAGCTGTGCTTGAGAAGATTTTAATTCACGATACGCATGGGAAAGCTCATAAGCGTTCTGTGTGACTTGACGTTCCATCGCACCTAAGAGTGCAATCACTGAGCCAAGTCCAAGATAGCGCCCCTGTTCTGTTATAACAAAATCTTCAGATAAGGGTTGTTGAATGTTTGCAGAAATATAGCTTGCAGCATCTGCGACAGGCATATGTACATCAACAGCAAGGAAATTTGTTTGCATGAACTCGGCAATCGGCTTACGGCCAAATAATTCTCGACCAAAGTTTTTCATGAAAATGGTGTGGAGTTGATAGCGCGTGATAACACCTACAGGAATACCGTCAAGCACAATCGGTGCCGAAAGAATTACTTGGTAGTCAGACTGCATAAATTGTGCCGCGACATCATTTACGGTATCAGTCGGTGTAAAGGATGGAATATGCAAAGCAAGGGAGTATATGTCCGCAGCATTGTTTGACCCAGTGTTACCCGTGTTGGTCATCATAGTACTCATAAACTAGTTCATCCATTTCCATGTCTTTGCTTCACATCCTTTTTACAATGACTGACAACACATGCTTTGATGTTAGACAACTACAAATGTGGTCGAGCTGAGTTAACTTCGGTTATATCTTATGCAGTTTGAATAAATCATAGATAAAATAATAGCGACGAAGGTAAAACGTTTTGACTTACAGAGGATGAGTCAAAATGAGGATATGAAATTTCAAAAAGGATCATAAAACGTCAGTATGACAATTTGGTTACAAACAAAGACTTTCGTTTTAATTATTTATAATATTGTAA